>NZ_BCWL01000098.1 GCF_001592185.1 Bergeriella denitrificans NBRC 102155 | reverse complement strand
TTCTACGAAGTATAGTCGGAGAGTAATTTCTACTACGGCGTTGACTCTTCTTGCCGTACTATTCTTATTTTAAATGACTATAATAAAAAAGCCGTCTGAAATATTCAGACGGCCTGAAGCAGAATCCGACTAGCGGTCAGCGGCGGTGTTTATCCGCATACCCGATCCAAAATTCCGCATTGTCTATCCCTGCCTCGCGCGGGTCGAAAACCGGGTCCAAACCGGCTTTTCTCTGTCTGTCGTAATCCCTCAAAGCCTTGAGCGCCGGCTTGCTCAAAAGCACGATGGCGATAAAGTTCAGATAACACATACTGCCGAAGCCGATATCGCCCAAGCCCCACATCAGGCCGGCCGACTGCACGCTGCCCAGAAACACCACAACCAGAAACACCAGCTTCAACACGATTTTCAATACAGGAAAACGCAGCTTTCTGTCCAAATACACCAGTGCCGTCTCCGCAATATAGTAATACGCCATCAGGCAGGTAAACGCGAAAAAGAAAATACCGATGGAAACAAACGTTCCGCCGAAACCGCCGAACACGGTGGACAAAGCCGCCTGCGTATAAGCCGTACCCGCCTGGGCGCCGGGCAGATACTGCACCAAAGGCACTTCCGCACCGGGCGGCTGCACATTATACATACCGGTAATCAAAATCATGACGGCAGTGGACGAACACACGACAACGGTATCCACATACACGGAAAACCCCTGCACCAAGCCCTGCTTGACCGGGTGCGACACTTCCGCCGCCGCCGAGCTGAACGTCGCCTCGCCCGCCCCGGCCACATTGGAAAACACCGCACGGCGCACGCCCCAGGCCACCGCCGTACCGACCATGCCGCCGAACACCGCGTCCATACCGAATGCGCTGCGCACAATCAGCATCACCGTGTCCGGAATATTGGCCGCATGCGCCGCCAAAACAACCAGCATCAGCCCCACATAGCCCAAAGCCATCACCGGAATAATCCGGTCGGCCGCGCGGGCAATGCGTTTCGTACCGCCGAAAATCAAAAAAGCCAGAAAAGCCGTTACCGCCGCCCCCGTCATCCAGGCGGGCATATCAAACGAACCCGCAAACGACGCCGCAATGGTATTGGCCTGAATCCCGGGCACCAACACCCCGTAGCTCAGGCAAATGACGGCAGCAACCGCAACGGCGAACCATTTGAGCTTCAAACCTTTTTCAATGTAATAAGGCGAGCCGCCGCGGTATTCCCCGTCCAATTCGCTTTTATAAATCTGCGCCAGCGTCGATTCGACAAACGCAGCCGCCCCGCCCAGCAGCGCCATCACCACCATCCAAAACACCGAGCCCGGCCCGCCGGCCGCAATAGCCGTCGCCACCCCCGCGATATTGCCCACGCCGATACGTCCCGACAAAGACATGCAAAAAGCCTGAAACGAAGAAATACCCGCGCCCGACTCCTGCCGCTCTTTCAAAAGCCTGAACATCTCGCCCAGATAGCGGAACTGCACCCCGCGCGTGACGACCGTAAAATACAGTCCCACCGCCAGAGCCAGATAAACCAAACCGTTGCCCCAGATATACGAAACAGCCGTATTTACCCATGCTTCCATTTTATTTCTCCTCCGCATATTTTTTCAGACGGCCTCAAAATACGGCACAGCATCAAGGCCGTCTGAACTTCTCCCGAACGGAGCCCCTTGCGCCGAAGCCCCTGCCGGTATCATGAAATGCCAAAAACAGAAATGCCGGACAGCCGCCATGCTTATTTTTCAGACGGCCAACCCTGCCTACCGGCCGACAAACCAAATGGTTTTCGCCTGCGTATATTGGTAAAACGCCTCCACGCCTTTATCGCGGCCTCCGAAACCCGACTGCTTATAGCCGCCGAACGGCGTTGCGATACTGCCCTCCGAAAAACCGTTGACCGACACCGTACCCGCGCGGATTTTGCGTGCCACACGGTGCGCCCGGTGCAAATCCGAGGTATAAAACGAAGCCGCCAAGCCGTAATCGGAATCATTGGCCAGCGCCACCGCCTCCTCTTCGCTGCCGAAAGTCGTAACCGCCAATACCGGCCCGAAGATTTCCTCCCGGAATACCGTCATATCGGCGCGGACACCGTCCACAACCGTCGGCTCGACATACCAGCCGCTGCCCAAATCGCTGCGAACGCCGCCGCCCGCGGCAATACGCCCGCCTTCCCGCACCGCTGTCTCCAGATAGCGGACAACCTTGTCGAAATGCGCCTGCTCCACCAGCGGGCCGATTCGGACGCTTTCGTCACGCGGATCGCCCGGCTTCCAATCCTTCAGGCCGTCTGAAAGTCTGGCCAGCAGCTCGTCTTTAATCCGTTCGTCCACAATCAGACGCGATCCACAGCTGCAGTTTTCGCCCATATTCCAAAAAGCGGCGGCCAAAACCGACGGCACGGCCTGATCCAAATCGGCATCGGCAAACACAATCTGCGGGCTTTTGCCGCCGCATTCCAACACAATTTCCTTCAAATTACTCTGTGCCGAATACTCGAGAAAATACCGCCCGACTTCGGTAGAACCGGTAAACGCGGCCATGTCCACATCATGATGAAGACCCAAAGCCCGTCCGACTTTCTCTCCCGTGCCGCAAACCAAAGTCAGCGCACCTTCGGGTACGCCCGCTTCATGCGCCAGCCGCACCATGCGGTACGCGCTCAGCGACGTCAGTTCGGAAGGCTTGACGATAACGCTGTTGCCCGCCGCCAAAGCCGGCAGCACCTTCCAGGCAAACATCTGGGCAGGAAAGTTCCACGGCAGCACCACTGCCACCACACCTACCGGCTCGTACACCACCAAACCCAAATCCCCGCCGCCCGCCGGCGCGGTTTTACCGAAAGACTTGTCGGCATATTCGGCATAGAAATAAAACGCCTCCAAAGTGGCCGGCAAATCGGTATGGCGGCACTCGCCGATGGGTTTGCCCGCGTCAATGCAATCCAATGCCGCCAACTCTTCGGCATGCTCTTCCACCAAACGCGTCCACGCCAGCAGGACGCGGCGGTGCTCCGACGGCGGCAGCTGCGACCACTCCCCGCTTTCAAACGAAGCGCGCGCCGCCGACACGGCAGCCTCTGCGTCCGCCTCATCGCCGTCCGCCACATAGCCGATAAGCGAATTGTCTATCGGCGTGCGGTTTTCCATACGCGCACCGCCGTCCGCATGGTTCGGAATCAAATGCCCTGCCCGCAGGCTGCCTGAAGCGGCAGCCTGAAATACTTCTGCTGCGGTTTTCATTACCTGTCCTCCTTCATCACAATCCAAAAATTTCAGACGACCTGCCATCCCGACGGCGGCAGGCCGTCTGAAAAACGATTATCCGTTACGGCATGTTCCGGCCGGATACAGCACCGCCCGGCTACGCTTCCAACAAAGCCAAAAACGCATCGGCCTCGCTGCGGCTCAAATTATGCAGCGGCATTCTGACCCCGCCCGCAGAGCGGCTGCCGCGCAGACAGCCGATTTTGGCTTTCTGGTTGTAATCGCCCGACTCCATGGAATGCAGCACGGGATACATACCGGCCAGCAGCGCACGCGCCGTGTTCCAATCCCCCGCGCGCGCCGCCCGAAAGAGGGCGACCTGTTCGTCGGGAAACACATTGGCCGCTCCGGCAATCCAGCTTTTCGCACCCCAAAAGAAAAAATCCAAGGGCTGGTCGTCGCAGCCGCAGATGACCTCAAAATCCGGAAAATCCGCCTGCAGCATTCTCAACGCAGCGGAAAAGTCACCCGTACTCTCTTTAATGCCGGCGATATTCGGGTGCCGCGCCAAGTGCGCGACGGTTTCAAACTCAATCGGCGTGCCGACGCGGGCGGGGAAGTTGTACATAATGACGGGCAGGTCGGTTTGCGCCGCCACATACTCGAAATGTCCGATAATGCCCTGCTGCGACGGCAGGCTGTAAGGCGGCGCGGACAACATCAAACCGTCGTAGCCCAGCTCTTTGGCGCGGACGGCACGTTTGGCCGCGGTTTCGGTGGACATATCGCTGATACCCGCAATCAAGGTGCATTTGCCCGCCGCCGCTTCCTTGATAACGGTCAGCACGGTTTCCCGCTCCGCTTCGGAAAGGCTGTAATACTCGCCCGTGGTACCGCAGGCGACAATGCCGGTCACGCCTCTGGCAATAAATTCGCGCACCAGTTCGGACAGCAAAGCCGTATCGATTTCGTTCCCGTCGGTAAACGGGGTCACAATGGGTACCAAAATGCCTTCGATATTCATTAGGTTGCTCCTCTGTAAAAAGACAAAATATAGCCGTATCATGACTGCGGCGGATGGCGGTACGTCAGGCGAAACGGCCGAGGCGGTAAGGCCGCAAGTCCACGGCGGGCGGCGTACCGAAATACAGCGCCTTCACCAGCTGCGCGGTCAGCGGGGCATGGGTCAGCCCCAAATGCTGGTGGCCGAATGCCAGCAGCACCGTACCGTGCCGGTCGATAACCGGCAGCGAATCGGCGGTTGACGGGCGGAATCCCATCCATGCCGCCGCGCCGTCGGAACGGATGTCCTGCCTGAGCATGGGTGCGGCCAGCTTCAATAAATTGTGCGCCCTTTCCATCTTCGGCGGCGCGTCCAAACCTGCGAATTCCACCGTCCCCGCCAGACGCAGGCCGCCGTCCATCGGCGTCATGATGAATCTGCGTTCATACGAGGTAACGGGTACGGAAAGCGTGCCGTGCATGTGCGGCAGCATAAGGTGGTAGCCGCGCTCGGTTTCCAGCGGAACGGACACGCCCGTCAGCCGCTTGCACCATTGTTTGGAAAACGCCCCGGCCGCCAGCAGCAAATGTCTGGCGCGGTATGCGCCCCTTGTGCCGGAAATACGGTGTATCCCGTCCGCCGCCGTTTCCAGAGCGCACACTTCCTCCTGCTCGCACACCGTGCCGCCCGATTCCAGAAAATGCCGCTTCAGGCCGTCTGAAAGTTTGGCCAAATCGGCAATGTGTCCGGTCTGCGGGTAAAACAGGCCGCCCGAATGGCACGCCGACAAAGCCGGTTCCGCCGCCAACAGCTCGCCGCGCGGCAGCCAGCGGTTTTCCACGCCCATCGCCGCCAAGCGGCCGCCGTGCCGCCGCAACGCCTCCGCTCCCGCCTGCGTTTCCGCCACCAGCAGGGAGCCGCGGACATGCAGGCAGTTGTCAGGCAGCAGGTTCCGCGCCCAATCCTGCCACGCCGCCAGGCTTTTGCCGTTGAGTGCCTGCAGTGCCTGACACGTTGCTTCAAAACGCGCCGGACGGAGGTTGTACAAGAGCTGCAGAAACCACGGCGCAATCCGGGGCAGGTAACGCCAGTCCATGCGCAGCGGCCCCAGCGGGTCGGACAGCATTGCCGGCAGCTGTTTCAGCACTTCGGGCGAGGCAATCGGGAAAACCTGTTCGGTGGCAATATGTCCGGCATTGCCGCGGGAGGTGCCGCCGCACAAGCGTTCTTTTTCCAAAACAAGCGTTTTCACGCCCGCCTGCTGCAATGCCAGCGCACAGCCCAAGCCGATGATTCCGCCGCCGACTACGGCCATATCATAGGTATGGGTATTCATGATGTTTCGATACCGAAGCGGAAAGGATCGGCAGCGTCCAGCAAAATCCGGCTGTCGGCATGGATGAATGCCCGGCCGCGCAAAGTGGGAATAATCCGCCCGTTGCCCGCTTCTTCGTAAAATGCGCTGAAACGGCTGCCGATAACGCTTTCCTGCACCCACGGCGCACCGGGCGGCAATGCGCCGTCCGCCGCCAGACAGGCCAGTTTGGCACTGGTACCCGTGCCGCAGGGCGAGCGGTCGTAGGCATTGCCGGGACATAAAACAAAATTCCGGCTGTCGGCCGTGTCCGTTTCGGCAAACAGTTCGATATGGTCGATCAGACCGCCGTCGCTGCCTCTGATTCCACTGTCATTCAAGGCACGGCGGACGCGCCGCGCATATCCGGTCAGATCGTCCAGATTGTCGGCGGCAATGCGTTGTCCGTGGTTTCCTATCAGAAAAAACCAGTTGCCGCCCCAAGCCACGTCGCCCGTTACCGTGCCGATGCCTTCCACTTCCAGCGATACCGACCGAAAGGCGCGGTAGGACGGCACGTTGCGCACGCTGACCGAGCCGTCTTCATGCAGCTCGCACCGCACGTCGCCCACCGGTGTTTCAATCAGGTGTACGCCCGGCCGGATGCGCCCCAAATACTGCAGTGCCGCCATCAGGCCGATGGTGCCGTGGCCGCACATACCCAGATAGCCCGCATTATTGAAAAACACGACACCGGCCGCCGCTTCCGGCTTCTGCGGCGGACACAGCAGCGCGCCGACCCACACGTCCGACCCGCGCGGTTCCAAAATCAAGGCGCGGCGCAAATGGTCGAAATGCTGCTCGAAATGCTGCCGCTGCTCTGCCGCAGACGCGCCCGGCGATAGCGGAAAACCGTCATAAACCACGCGGGTGGGTTCACCGCCGGTATGCGAATCGATTACGGAAAAAGTTTGGTAAGTCATGGGAACATCCTGCCGGAATAAACGCTTCGGAGAAAAAATAGCATGCGCCGCGCGGCAAGGTCTTGAATAATTTCCCCGTTTTTATACCGTTTTCTGCACAATGCCGCAGAAAACGGCAAAACGGCGGCAAATCTGGTATATAGTGGGCAAACAAAAACAGCCCTGCTGCGGACCCGATATAAAGAAATACGGCTGCTTGCCGCGGCCGTCTGAAAAACAGAAAAACACCGGGAGGAAAAAATGGACACCCGCTTGGCAAAAGGCTTGCACGAAGCCGTCAAACCGCCTGCCGGCATACCGCCCTGCGCCTTACCCGGCAGCTTGGACGAGCTGCTGCGCGCGACGGCTTGGTTCGCGCCGGTCTTTCACGCGCTGCCGACAACCGTCGTTTTCGTCAAAAACACACGGGCCGAATACCTTTACGGCAACCGCACCCTGCTGCAGCGGCTACAGCTTTCCGAGCAGTCCGACCTCTTGGGCAAAACATCCGCCGACGTTTTCCAATCCGAATGGGGGCGGCAGTATACCGAGCAGGATTTGGCGGTATTGGCACAGGGCCGCGCCATCGAAAACAAGCTGGAACTGCACACTTACCCGACCCGCGAGCTGGGCTGGTGCGTCACCCACAAATTTCCCATTACCGATACAAACGGCAATACCGTAGCCGTGCTCGGCATATCGGCGGACTTGGAAAGCAACCGCGACAACAATCCCCGGCTCAACCGGAAAATCGTCCGTATCGAGCAATATCTGCACGAACACCTCGACCAAACGGTGACCATGAAGCAGCTGGAAGCGGTGTCCCGGCTGTCGGCCGCCCAAATCGAGCGCGGCTTCAAAAAGATTTTCAACATCACGCCTGCCCAATATATCCAGAAACTGCGTATCGACCGCGCCGTCGCCCTGCTGCGCGGGCAGATGCCCGTATCGGAAGTATCGGCGCAATGCGGATACAGCGACCACAGCGCGTTCTCCCGCCACTTCAAATCGGCACTGGGCATAACGCCCAGCGAATTCAGAAACCTGTGCCGCCGCACCGCAGATACGGCGGAATAATCAGAAAACGGCCGCCTGCCATTCAAACCGGCGGCGGGAAGTCATATATAACGTGAGTTCGGGATAAGACAAACGGTTGAGAAATATAGCATCCATTAAAATTCAGAAACCTGTCCCTTCCCCCGCTCCTGCGGGGGAAGGCTAGGATGGGGGTGGTCGGCCTAAAGTAACCTGTCAATCACCCCCACCCTAACCCTCCCCCGTTAAAGACGGGGGAGGGGATATAGTCGAAGAGTAATTTCTGCTACAGCGTTGGCTCACCCGGCTTAGAGAGAGGG
>NZ_BCWL01000097.1 GCF_001592185.1 Bergeriella denitrificans NBRC 102155 | reverse complement strand
AATTTACGCTCCGACTATAGATTTTCAGACGGCCTTTTCCCATCCTATCAATCCCGCTTATTTCTTCCAATAAGCCGGCGTCAGCAGCATCAATACGGTAAAATCTCCAAGCTACTGTAGGACGGGCATCCCTGCCCGTCGCTCATTCATAGAATGAGATAAACCTTTTATCGAACCATTTTTTCCCTTATGGCAAAGTGACGGGCAGGGATGCCCGTCCTACTTCTGAAACATGGTTTCATACGGCTTTTGTGTATCGAAATACGGCCAACAGATAACGGAATGTACGGAGTTGCGGCTAAGGCTGCGGGGCGATGTCGATAAAGCGCCATTCTCCGGCGGCCAAATCCTGTGTGTCCCATTCGCCGAAGCGGTCGCGGTGGAGTTTTTCGACGCGGTTGCCGGCGGCGGCGACCATGCGTTTGACTTGGTGGTATTTGCCTTCGGTAATGGTCATCAGCAGCGTGTGCGGGTTTTCCAATACGGCTGCGGCGGCGCGCACGGTTTCGTTGTCGTCGTGCAGTAAGACGCCGTCGGTCAGGCGTTGGCAGAGGCTGCTGTCGGCGGGGTGTTTGAGGGTAACGCGGTAGATTTTGGCGACTTTGTGTTTGGGCGAGGTTACGCGGTGGTTGAACTGGCCATCGTTGGTAATCAGCAATACGCCGGTGGTGTCGGCATCGAGGCGGCCGACGGCCTGCATGTCGATGTTGCGCATATGGTCGGGAAACAGGCTGAATACGCTCGGATATTGCTGCGGCTTGTGCGAGGTTTCGTAATCGGCAGGCTTGTGGAGCAGGATGTAGAAATACGGCATGGGCACGGGGACAACGGCTTCGCCGTCCACTTCGAGGGTGCGGACTTCGGCGGGGTCGATGTCGCTTTTGGGCTGATTGCGGATGTCGCCGTTGATGACGATGCAGTCGTTGTCAATCAGCCACTGGCATTGCTTGCGGCTGCCGTGGCCTTGCGATTGGATGTATTTGAGCAGTTGCATAGGCGGGAAAATGAGCGCTTGGGGCGGCGGGTTGCAGTATGGTTTACACCATGTTGCCGCCCGGTCGCCCAGTATAATCGGATGATAAATTCCGCTGTATTCTACTGGAAATTGCGGCCGGCGCGGGGATTTTGTCGGGCCTAGCGGACACCTGCCGGGCGTGTGCAAAAAAAAACCGCCCCTTGGGAAAGGGGCGCAAAAGGAACACAAACCACTACCAAAACTGTTACTGGGCAAATCCTGCCAAGCGGTGACTTGCCGGATAAAGTGCTTTGACCAAATCGCAGGGGGAAAGGGCGATTTCCCTGCCACCCGTGCTCAGGCGGCCTTGCTGCGGGGTCAGCTCCAACAGGCAGGCATCGGCGGCCTGGTGGAATTTATCTTTGGCACGCTGCATACGGCGTTGCAGAAGCGTGCTGACGCGGCGGTACAGATTGTCTTTGCGGCGCACCGGGCGCATATCGGCGACCCAGCTCAGGCGGATGCACGCGCTTTCGTCTTCAATCAGCAGGATGCCGGCGCAAGAGGGTTTTTCAGACGGCGTGCGCGGCAGCCAAAGGTAGTAGCGCCCGTCCAAAGTCATATACACCGCGTCGTGTATTTCGCAATCGCCGCAGCCTTGCGTGGCCAGCAGCGAGCGGAGGGTATGTTGGTGCAGCCGCAGAATATCGAGGGAGACTTGCTTAAAAATACTTTCAGGCATGATATTTCCTTCCTGTGGTGGCCGTATCGGGCTGCGTTGGATTGAATTATACGGATAAATTTTAAATTTGCAAATGATAATTGTTACTATTTTTAAATTTAAGGGTAACTTTTTGATTCTTATTTGAATAAAGTTGTTTTGGTGGGGGAGGTGGGCTTGGATAAAATCCGTAGGGTGGTAACCCCGTCATACGGCGCTGAGTGTTTCAGCTTTTTTGTAAACGCCTTATCCTGATTGGATTGTCGCCTGCTTTAACCGGAAAAAAGCCGTCTGAAAACGGATACCCGCGGGTATCGGATTTTCAGACGGCTTTTGCACGCCGGCGGGCGTTTACAGTCCGAAATGGCGGTCGAGCGCGGCCTCGATATCGGCTTTGACCGCTGCCAAATCGCGGTGGCTGTCAATTAATGCGTAGCGTTGGGGTGCGGCCTGGGCGCGTTGCAGATAGGTGGCGCGCACACGGGTGAAGAATGCGGCCTGCTCTTGCTCGAAGCGGTCTTTTTCGCGCGACTGCTCGATGCGGCTCATGGAGACTTCGAGCGGCACGTCCAAAAGTAGGGTCAAGTCGGGGTGGAAACCCTGCTGCACCCATTGCTCCAGCGCGGCAATATCGTCAAGCGGTACGCCGCGTCCGCCGCCCTGATAGGCAAAGGTGGCATCGCTGAAACGGTCGGACACGACGTGGATGCCTTTTTTGAGTGCGGGTAGGATGACGTCGTCGAGATGCTGCTGGCGGGCGGCAAACATCAGCAGGGTTTCGGTACGCAGGCCGACTTGGGTATCGGGGTCGAGCAGCAGGCCGCGCAGGGCTTCGCCGACGGGTGTGCCGCCCGGCTCGCGGGTAAACAGAACGGGCAGGCCGTGCCGCTCGAACCATTGGCGGATAAAAGCCAGATTGGTGGATTTGCCGGCGCCGTCTATGCCGTCTAAGGTGATGAATTGTGCGGGAAGGTTGGGCATGGTGTGCTCCGTCAGTAGGGTACGCAGAATGCTGCGGTTTGCGGTTTTATCGGGCGTTACGCTCTGCGGCTGTAAAACAGGCCGTCTGAAAATTCAGACGGCCTGCCGGTTGCAGCAGGGCTGCCGGACTATTTCCAATAACGCCACCACGGGATGTCGTCGTTGCGCCAGCCTTTGGTGAGATAGGGGCTTTGCGGGAAGTTTTGCTCCAGAATGCGGCGGGTGTCGGCGGCCAGCTGCGGCTTGTCGAGTTTGTTGTAAGCCTGCTCGAGCATGGCCAGCGATTCTTCGACGTAGCGGGTGTTTTGGTAACGCTCGACGATTTTCTGCGCGCGGTTGGCGGCGGCAACGTAAGCGCCGCGTTTCATGTAGTAGCGGGCAACGGCCATTTCATTGCCGCCCAAAGCGTCCACCAGCTTGGTCATGCGCTCGGTGGCGTCGGGCGCGTATTTGCTGTTGGGGTAGCGCTGAATCAGTTGCGAAAAGGCGTGGTATGCATCGCGGTTGGCTTTCGGGTCGCGGTCGGACCAGTCTTGCGACGCCAGTTTGTTTAAGAAAGACTGGTCTTCGTTAAACAATACCAGGCCTTTGAGATACAGCGCGTAGTCCATATTCGGATGCTGCGGGTGGTGGCGCTGGAAACGCTCAATAGCAGCCAGCGCTTTGGCCGGCTCGTCGTCTTTATAGTAGGCGTAGGCCGTATCCAGCTGCGACTGCTGGGCGTAGCGGCCGTAGGGGAAGCGTGATTCTAAAAGTTCATATAACTTGATAGCTCGCGTATAATTATTGCTGTTCAACTCGTCTTGCGCTTCCGCATAGAGCTGCTGCACGCTCCAATCCTGGGTAATCTGCGCGTCTTTATCGATTGTGCCGGTATTGGCGCATGCACCGAGTGCCAAACTTAACGAAACGACTAAAAGAATTTTTTTCATGCAAAATACTTCCTTTGATAATGAAGCCGATTATAGCGATGATTTAGACTTTGCGGCAGCCCCTGAAGCAGAAAGTTGTGTTAATTTGACCGTTCCGCTGGATATGGCCGGTCTGCGGCTGGATGCGGCGCTGGCCAAGCTGATGCCCGACTACTCGCGCAGCCGTCTGACTACCTGGATTAAAGAGGGCGCGGTCACGGTAAACGGCAAACCCGCGCAGCCGAAAGATAAAATGATCGGGGCGGAGTTTATCACAGTTAGCGTCCGTCCCAGCGAAGAAAATCTGGCTTTTACGCCCGAGCCTATGGATTTGGACCTTATTTACGAAGACGATACCGTGATTGTGGTGAACAAACCGGCCGGTCTGGTGGTGCATCCGGCCGCAGGCAACTGGACGGGCACGCTGCTCAACGGCCTGCTGGCGCACTGCCCGGAGCTGTCGCAAGTGCCGCGTGCGGGGATTGTGCACCGTTTGGATAAGGATACCAGCGGCCTGATGGTTGTAGCCAAAAACCTGCCCGCGCAAAATTCGCTGGTGCAGCAGCTGCAGGCGCGTACCGTGAAACGCATCTACCGCGCCGTGGCCAACGGCGTTGTACCGTTCGACGGCAAAATCGACACCTTAATCGGCCGCGATCCGCACAACCGTCTGAAAATGGCGGTGGTGAAATACAACGGCAAACCCGCGATTACCCACGTTAAAGTGTTGGAACGCTACCCGGCGCACAGCTACATCGAATGTTCGCTGGAAACCGGCCGCACCCACCAAATCCGCGTGCATATGCGCGAAGCCAACCACCCGCTGGCGGGCGACCCCGTTTACGGCAACCCGCGCCATCCGTGCAGCGAAGTAGCCAAAGAAGCGGTGAAAAGTTTGCAGCGCCAGGCATTGCACGCCTACCGCCTGAGCTTTATCCACCCGAAAACGCAGGAAACCGTATCGTTTGAAGCGCCCATGCCGGCGGATATGTATCATCTTTTATCCGTATTGCGCCTTGAAGCTGGGCTGGATTCATCGCTGAGCCACGAAGAAGAATGGCAGGATAAGCTGGATGGCGATGACGACGATGATTGGAACGAAGACGATTATGATGTAGAAGTCGTTTATGTGCGCGATTAAAAATATGCGGACGTATTGAAAGCCGCCGCAGGCCGTCTGAAAACGCAGCAGGGCAGGGTAAACCTGTAGCTGCCGTTTTCAGACGGCCTTTCCCGTTTAAATTCGGGTAAAATAAACCCCTTTGCCTGATTTGAGTATTGCCATGATTGAGCTGAAAAACCTGACCCTGCAACGCGGACTGAAAGTGTTGCTCGACCAAGCCAACGCCACCGTCAACCCCGGCCAGCGCGTCGGCCTGATCGGCAAAAACGGCACGGGCAAATCCAGCCTGTTTGCGCTGCTCAAAGGCGAAATCACCCAAGACGGCGGAGAAGTATCGGTGCCGAAGCATTGGAAGCTGGCAGCCGTAGCGCAGGAAACGCCCGCCCTGGACACCTCCGCCCTGGATTATGTGTTGCAAGGTGACGCCGAATTGCAGGCTTTTCAGACGGCCTTATCACAGGCGGAAGCGCAAAACGACGGGATGAAGCAGGCCGAATACCACGCCAAACTCGACGAAATCGATGCCTACACCGCGCCCGCCCGCGCCGCCAAATTGCTGAGCGGCTTGGGCTTTTCGCAAGAAGAACACGCCAAGCCGGTGAAGGCTTTTTCCGGCGGCTGGCGCATGCGCCTGAATCTGGCGCAGGCCTTGATGTGCCGCGCCGATTTGCTGCTTTTGGACGAACCGACCAACCACTTGGACTTGGAAACCGTGTTGTGGCTGGAAAGCCATCTGGCCGGCCTGCCGTGCACGCAAATCATCATTTCGCACGACCGCGATTTCTTGAACGCCACCACCACCCACACCATCGAGTTGTCCAACCAAAAGCTGACCGCCTACGGCGGCAGCTACGATTTCTACCAAACCGAACGCGCCCAACGCCTCGCCCAGCAGCAGGCGGCCTATGTGAAGCAGCAAACGCAAATCAAACATCTGCAATCGTTTATCGACCGCTTCAAAGCCAAGGCCACCAAAGCCACGCAGGCGCAAAGCCGCATGAAGGCACTGGCCAAACTCGAGCGTATCGCACCCGCCCATCTCGACAGCGAATTTTCCTTCGCCTTCGAGCAGCCCGCCCACCTGCCCAATCCCTTATTGAAACTGGATAAAGCCGATTTGGGCTATGGCAGCGGCGTGGTGCTGCACGATTTGAGCCTGTCGCTGGAAAGCGGCGCACGTTACGGCCTGCTGGGCGTGAACGGCAGCGGGAAATCCACCTTTATCAAAGCCTTGGCGGGCGAGTTGGCATTGCTGGGCGGCCAGATTATCCGCTCCGACAAGCTCAATATCGGTTATTTCGCCCAACACCAGCTCGACACCTTGCGCGACGACCAAAGCCCGGTTTGGCACATCCAGCAGCTTTCGCCCGAAGTGCGCGAACAAGACATCCGCAATTTCCTCGGCGGCTTCAATTTCGTCGGCGACATGGCCTTGCAGAAAATCGAACCATTTTCAGGCGGCGAAAAAGCGCGGCTGGCCTTGGCGATGATTGTGTGGCAAAAGCCCAACCTGCTGCTGCTCGACGAGCCGACCAACCATCTGGATTTGGACATGCGCCACGCCTTGACCGTGGCCTTGCAGAGCTTTCAGGGCGCACTGATTGTGGTGTCGCACGATCGCAGCCTGCTCGAAGCCACCACCGACAGTTTTCTCTTGATTGACCAAGGCCGTCTGAAACCGTTTGACGGCGATTTGGAAGACTACCGCCAATGGCGTCTGGCACAGGAAAACGCCGCCGCCGCACCTGCGGCTTCCGCGCAGAGCCAAAGCCGCAAAGACACCAAACGCCTCGAAGCGCAAATCCGTCAGGAAAAAGCCAAGCGCGGCAAACCGCTGCAGCAGAAAATCGATAAAGCCGAAAAAGAAATCGCCGCACTCACCGATATTCAGACGGCCTGTGAAGCATTTTTGGCACAGGAAGATGCCTATACCGACGAAAACAAAGCCCGGCTGCAGCAAGTGCTCGCCGAATTGGCGGAAACCAAAGTAAAATTAAGTGAATTAGAAGAAAACTGGCTGCTGTGGCAGGAAGAATTGGAGCAGGTTGTCGCCGCAGTAGAAGCCGAATTGGGTGCATAGTCTCCCGACAATGCCGTCTGAAAAATGCACGCTGAAGGACACGCCATGAAACACATCCTGTATTGTTGCGCCGCGCTGCCGGTGGTTTGGGCATTATCCGCCCAGGCCGAAGCCGTACACGCCTGCCGCGACGCGCAAGGCCGTACCGTGTACACCTCCGAAGCCGGCGCCGCCTGCGCCCACCGCGAATCCCTGCCCAAACTCGGCAGCTACGCGGGCGGCGAATACCGCTTAAACGCGTCCGACAGCAGCGCATCCGCCAAAAAAGCGCGTGCCGGAAAAAACGCTCAAGCCGCAAAATCCGCCGCTGCCAAAACCCAATCCGCCAAAAAAACGAGTGCTGAAAAAAACAATGCCGAAAAACGCACGGCGCGGCCAAAACAGCGCGGCCATCAAGCCGCCGCACGCGGTGTAGCAGCTGTACCCGCAGTAGGGCAGCAGCCGTGATGGTTCCGCGCATCGCCATCAGCCTGCTCGCCTTGGCCGCACCCTGGGCGGCGTGGGGCAGCATTTACAGCTGCGAGAGCGGCGGCGTGGTCCGCTATACCGACAAACCCTTGGCACATTGCCGCGCAGCAGACCTTTCAGCCGCCAAAGTCGGGCGTTACAGCAGCGGCCCGCTGCCTTTTGCCGCACCTGCCGCGCCCAAGCCGAGCGCATCGGCCGCACCGCAGGCCGTGAAAGCCGCCGCCAAAAAAACGCCGGCCGCCAAACCCGTTGCGGCTAAAAATACCGCCAACGCCGGCAAAACATCCGTAAAAACCGCCGCCGCGCCGCCTGTGAAAGCCGCGGCCAACAGCCGCCGCAGCATTTTGGAAGCCGAGCTGGGCAACGAGCGCAGAGCCTTGGCGCAGGCACAAAAAGCCCTGGCTGAAGCGCGTACCGCACAGACGGGTAGCGTGGACAAAACGCGCGTCGCCGGATTACAGGAAGCCGTCAGCGACAGGCAGCAAAATATCCAAGCCTTACAGCGCGAGTTGGGCAGAATGTGAAAGGTGAATATATGAGCAGGCCGTCTGAAAATCCGCTTTTTCAGACGGCCTGCTCATCTGTTTCAATCATAACCCGCACGTT
>NZ_BCWL01000096.1 GCF_001592185.1 Bergeriella denitrificans NBRC 102155 | reverse complement strand
CCTTGTCTCAATCTAAATTGAAACGACTATAGTTTTGCTGCGGCCTTGGACTGTATCGGTATCGTCTGCGACTTGCTGCTTTGTCTTATTCTGTGTGCTTCGACTATAGCATCCGGTGCGGATGTGCGGCAGATATAAAAAGCCGTCTGAAAACGGCTGTTTTCAGACGGCTTTTTTCGGGCAGGTGGCTTAGAAGTTGTAGCGCAGACCGGCGTTGACGCCGTATTGGTGGACTTTGGCGTCAGCGACTTTGCCCAGGTAGTTGTATTCGATACCGGCATTGGCGGCCAAGTTGTTGGTCAGCTGGTATTGCGCACCGGCCAGAGCGCCGATGCCGATTTGGGTTTTATCTTCGGATGCGCTGGCGGAGCTGTTGCCTACCACGGTGCGGGTATCGATATCCAGGCGGTTGAGGCCAACGCGGGCGCCGACATACGGGGTCAGGGCGGAGGCGTTGTGGAAGTCGTAAATGCCGGATACGCCGACAGAGTGAGCGGAAACTTCGGCGTTATGGCTGAAGTTGTCGCCGCTCTCGGAATTTTTCACTTTGCCCATGTAAGTGTAATCGGCGGCTACGCGTGCTGCGCCGAAATCTTTACCTACGGATACGCGACCGGTCGGCTTGGTGTCTTTCACTTTGCCGGTATCATTTTTGGCTTCCAGGCGGGAAGCGCCGACGTCGCCCTGTACATACCAGCCGTTGGCGGCGGCAGCGCCGGACAAACCGGCCAATACAGCAGTCAATAACAGTTTTTTCATGGTGTTACTCCGTAAATAATCATTGGGAATGGGGTTTGGACTACGCCTTAACCTTGGATTCATCATACACAGTTTTCACGCCGTTTCGCACATCTGCCGCGCTAAATCGGGTAAAGGGCGGCGGGTAGCGGCTAGGGGGTTGAATTTTATGGCTTAAATATGTTGCTCTGCTGCAACATGGGCGGCTAATGACGTCACTGAATATTTACGCTTTTTGAAAAGGCCGTCTGAAAAATGCTTGTTTACGGCATTTTTCAGACGGCCTTTGCGGGTTTAATCGCGGGCGGCCTGCTGCACGATGTCGGGCGTCAGTTTGTTGAGACAGTCGGTATGGCCCAGCGGGCATTCGCGTTTGAAACAGGGGGCGCAGTCTAAATTCAGGCTGACGATTTCGGCTTTGGGGGAAAGCGGCGGAGTGTGGTCGGGGCTGGACGAGCCGTACACGGCGATGACTTTTCGGTCGAGCGCGGCGGCCAGGTGCATCAGGCCGCTGTCGTTGCAGACCACGGTTTCGGCGCAGGCGAGTAAGTCGATGGCTTCGGATAGGCTGGTTCGGCCGCAGAGATTGACGCACAGGCCGTCTGAAAGCCGGTTGATTTCGTCGGCGATGTCGAAATCTTTTTGCGAACCAAACAGCCACACCCGCCAGCCTTGCTGCAGATAGCGGCGGCCGAGTTCGGCAAAATGGCGGGCGGGCCAGCGTTTGGCCGGGCCGTATTCCGCGCCGGGGCAGAAGGCGATCACGGGCTTATCGGTGTTTAAGCCGTGTTTGGCGAGCGCGGCCTGCTGGCTTTGCGGGTTGATTTGGAAACGCGGGTTGTCGGAATGGCCGTTGAAATCGGCTTGGCTCGGGTGCGCCAGCGCGGTGTAGCGGTCCACCATCAGTGGCAGGGCGGCTTTGTCGAGCTTGCGGATGTCGTTGAGCAGCAGATAGCGCGATTCGCCGACATAGCCGGTGCGCTTTTTGATGCCGGTGGCGAAGGCGATGATGGCGGATTTGAGCGAGCCGGGCAAAACGATGACTTGGGTGTAACCCTGTTTACCCAATTCGCGCCCGACCTGCCAGCGTTTTTTTAAATCCAATGCACCGTGGCCGAAGGGATTTTCAAAAATCCGGCTGATTTCGGGCATACGCTCGAACACGGCCATCGACCATTTGGGGGCGAATACATCGATGGTGCAGCCGGGATGCAGCTCGTGCAGGCGGCGGTAGAGCGGCTGGGTCATCACGCAGTCGCCGATCCAGCTGGGGGAGATAATCAGGATTTTTTCGGACATGGTGGGGGCATCGGATAATCGGGGGTTTATTGTCGCATAAAACACAAAGCCCTCAAACTTGGATTTGAGGGCGCGTGTGCCTTTGCGGGCGGTGTGTTGGCTGCCGGTCAGTGGGCGTGTGCCGCGCCGCCGTGGTCGTGGTTATGCGCGGCGGGTTTGGGTACGTTTTTCACCGGAATCTGTACGGTTTGAGATTTGGCGTGCTTGAATTTCAGGGTCACGGGTACGGTTTCGCCTTCTTTCAGCTGGCGCTTCAAGCCCATAAACATAATGTGGTAGCCGCCGGGCTTCAGTTCGGTGTTTTCACCTGCGGCCAGCGGTACGCCGCCTTTGACTTCGCGCATACGCATCACGCCGTTGTCGTTGACATGGGTGTGCACTTCGACGCGCTCGGCTACGGGGCTGCTGCCGCCGAGCAGGAAGTCGGCTTTTTTATTGTCGTTGTGGATGTTCATGAACGCGCCGCCCATTTTCATGCCCTCTACGGTGGCACGCGCCCATTGGTCTTGGATATGGATGCCTGCTGCGGCCGCGCTGCCGCATACGCCTGCCAATACGAGGGTGGCCAGTAATTTTTTCATGTCGCATTCCTTTGTGTGGATAAGGGATGGCGTCATCTTACAGCGAAACGCACGCTTTGAACATTGATTCAGATTAAATATATATTAAATCTTTGGTATTAATACTAAAGAATTAGAAAAGGTTGAGGCCGTATTCGCGCCACAGGGCAGAAAACCAGGCAATGGCCACCAGCAGCAAGGCCAGAAGCTGCGCGGCGGACGCGGCATCTTTCGCGCGCTTGGCCAGCTCGTGCCGCTCGGTGGAGGTGTGGTCGACGGCGGCTTCGATGGCGGTATTGAAAAGCTCGGTAATCAGTGAGATAAACGAGGTCATAATCAGCAGCAGGCGGGTGGTCGGGCCGAAGTCCAGCCAAAAGGCCGCCGAGGTCAGCAGCGCATGCAGCAGCAGCAGCTGGCGGAACGCGCTTTCGTGGCGGAATGCGGCGGTCAGGCCGTCAACGGAATAGCCGAAGGCATTGATGATGCGGGTCAGGCCGGTTTTGCCTTTTTTGGCGGCGGCGTAAGAATGTTTGTTCATAGCGGGAAAGCGGCTTAGGGAAGGCAGCGGCGGGCAGGGCGGGCCGTCTGAAAATCAGGCCGTCTGAAAACGTGCGGCCTGTTGTGCTGCAATGTCTCACAGCAGGCGCGGCGGATTTTCAGACGGCCTGCGCAACGGTTCAGCGCGCCTGCGACCAGGCGGCAACGGTATCGGCAAACAGGGCGGCCACATCAAAACCTTTCTGCTTCATGATTTCCTGGAAGCCGGTCGGGCTGGTGACATTAACCTCGGTCAGGTTGCTGCCGATGATGTCCAAACCGGCCAGCAGGATGCCGCGGCGTTTGAGTTCGGGGGCGAGGGCTTCGGCGATTTCGCGGTCGCGCGCGCTTAATTCCTGCGCCACGCCGCGCCCGCCGGCGGCCAGATTGCCGCGTGTTTCGCCGTTTTGCGGAATGCGGGCGAGGGCAAAGGGCACAACTTCGCCGCCGATAACCAAAACGCGCTTGTCGCCGTCAACGATTTCGGGGATATAGCGTTGCGCCATGATGGTGCGGCTGTCGAGCTGCATCAGCGTTTCCAAAATGCTGCCGGTATTGGGGTCGGACTCGGTGAGACGGAAAATGCCCATGCCGCCCATGCCGTCGAGCGGTTTGACGATGATGTCGCCGTGTTCCGCCAAAAAGGCGCGCACGTCGGCAGAGCGGGTGGTTACCAAAGTCGGCGCGGTAAAGCGGGCGAAGTTTAAAATCGCCAGTTTTTCGTTGAAATCGCGCATGGCCTGGCCGCTGTTGAATACTTTTGCCCCCTGCGCTTCCGCCAGCGTCAGCAGCTGGGTGGCGTAGAGATACTGCATATCGAAAGGCGGGTCAGTACGCATTATCACGGCATCGAAATCGCGCAAGGCCGTCTGAATTTTGGCGTGTGCGGTAAACCAGGCGTGGTCGTCGTCGCTTTTCGCGCCGAGAAAGTCAAACGGCACGGCCTGCGCGGTCACGACGCCCTGCTGCACGGAAAGCTCGCCGCTCAAGGTGTGGAACAGCTGCCAGCCGCGCTGCGCCATTTCGCGCATCATGACGTAGGTGGTGTCTTTATAGGTTTTGAAGCTCGCCATCGGGTCGGCGATAAAGAGGACTTTCATAATCGTTCCTTGTGGCAGGCGGCGTTTAGGCCGTCTGAAAAACGCGGGGCGCGTCAGTTCGGCAGGTAGGGCATGGGATCGACGGCTTTACCGTTAATCCGCACTTCAAAATGCAGCTTGACGCGCTCGGCATCGCTGCTGCCCATATTGGCAATCACCTGGCCGGCGCGGACGCTTTGGTTTTCGCGCACCAGCAGCGTGTCGTTGTGAGCGTAGGCGGTGATGGTGTTGCTGTTGTGGCTGATGAGAATCAGCTTGCCGTAGCCGCGCACGCCTTCGCCGACATACAGCACTTTGCCCGCCGCAGCGGCTTTGACGCTCTGGCCGGGCAGGCCGCCGATGTCCAAGCCTTTATTGGTTTGGGCGTTGTAATAGCGGATGATGTTGCTGCGGGCGTTGTCGGTCGGCCATTGCAGCGACAGGCGGTTAACCGGCGTTACGGTGCGCGCGCCGGCGACAGAGCTTGTTGCGCCCGAAGCATTGCGGCGGACGCGCAGAATCTGGCCGACTTCGATTTTGGAAACGTCGCTGAGATTGTTCCACGCAGCCAGCGTGTTGACGCTCTGGCCGTAACGCTTGGCGATGCGGTAGAGCGTGTCGCCCGGCTGCACGCGGTAGTGGCCGTCGGGTACGATGCGGGTGGCGGTCGGCGCGGTTTTCTTGGCAGATGTGCCGCTGCCGGCGCAGGCGGCCAGCATCGTCAGGGCAGCCGCCAGACATACGGAACGGGCGGCGTGTGTAAAGAAAAAAGCGGTTGTATTCATAGGGCGTAAGGATAGCAAACTTCCCGCCCGCGCTGCACCCCCTGCGGCCGCCCTTACTTTTTTTTACCCCTGCCGTCCTTACCGTATTTCACATTTTCCGCTCTTGCAATAAACGTGGCGCGGCTTTATTTTATAAGCTGATATAGTCGGAGAAATTAATTTCTCCAATTAATTTCTCCGACTATAATAACGCGCAGAGTTTTGTTGCGGATTGATGAACAGATAAGGAACGATTGATGCAATTTTTCGGTATCGGCTTTTTGGTGCTGCTGTTTTTGGAAATCATGTCCATCGTATGGGTGGCCGACTGGCTGGGCGGCGGGCTGACCCTGCTGCTGATGGTGTTGAGCTTTGCCGGCGGCGTGCTGATGCTGCGGCACACGGGCTTGTCGGGCGTATTACTGGCGGGCGCGGCGGTACGCAGCGGGCAGGATATTTCGCTGTATCAGATGCTGTGGCCGATCCGCTATGCGCTGGCGGCGCTGCTGCTGCTCAGCCCGGGCTTTGTTTCAACCGCGGTGGCCTTGCTGCTGCTGATTCCGTTTAAAGGCAAACCGGTGGCGCAAACGGCGGCGTTCGGCGCGCAGGGGCAGGCTAATCCGTTTGCCGCGCAGGCGCGCCAGGACGATGGGGAAATCATCGAAGGCGAATACACCGTAACCCGCGCCGACCCCTCGGCCAAACAGCAAGATTATATCGAACACAAGCGCGATTAAGGCTGCGGCGCAAACGTAAGGCCGTCTGAAAAGGAAATATTTTCAGACGGCCTGTTTATTTGCGGGCGGTCAATGCTATACTTACAGGCTGTTATTCCCGATATTCCTATGATATACAGTGGAGGTGCGCGCAAATTGCGCCCTGTACTATTTTGCGCCGCTTCATAAATATAGGCGTTTGTGAAACATAAAACGGCCTGTGCGCCGCGTTTCACGTTGACTGCCCGATGATACAATGCCCGCCCGCTGCCCTACGGCGGCGGCATGCCACGACACACGGAAGAGCATAATATGAGCCGAATTCAGCAGACTTTCGATGCCCTCAACGGGGCAAAAGCCCTGATTCCCTACATCACCGTCGGCGACCCCGATACCGACACCACGCTGGCGCTGATGCACAGCCTGGTGGAAAACGGCGCGGATATTTTGGAACTGGGCGTGCCGTTTTCCGACCCGATGGCCGACGGTCCGACCATTCAGCGGGCGGCCGAACGCGCATTGGCGCAGGGCGTGTCGCTGGCCGACGTATTGGTTACGGTGCGCCGCTTCCGCGAAAGCAACCAAACCACGCCCGTGGTGTTGATGGGTTATCTCAATCCCGTGCACAAAATGGGTTACGCCGAATTTGCCCGCGCCGCCGCCGAAGCCGGTGTGGACGGCGTGTTGACCGTTGATTCGCCCGTAGAAACCATCGCGCCGCTGCAAAACGAATTGCAGGCCAAGGGCATCGACTGCATCTTCCTGATTGCGCCTACCACCACCGAAGAACGCATCCGCACCATCGCCGCGATGGCGGGCGGCTTCGTGTATTATGTCTCCCTGAAAGGCGTAACCGGCGCGGCCAGCTTGGATACGGAAGCAGTTGCGCGTAAAATAGAGCTTTTACGCAAATACATTTCCATTCCGATTGGCGTGGGCTTCGGCATCAACGATGCCGAAAGCGCCCGCAAAATCGGCGCCGTGGCTGATGCCGTGATTGTCGGCAGCCGCATTGTGAAAACGATTGAAGACCATGCCGGCAACGAAGCCGCCGTCGTCGGCAGCTTGGTTAAAGAGCTGAAAAACGCCATTCGTTAAACATACTGCGCCCGCCGGTACGCGCCGCCGGGCCGTCTGAAAACGGCTCCCGCCATGCGGCGCGGGCCTTATCCGAATATAAAGGAGCTTCCATGAGCTGGTTAGACAAAATCCTGCCGCCGAAAATCAAACGCGAAGACAAAAGCGAATCCAGCGTTCCCGAAGGTTTGTGGCACAAATGCCCGTCTTGCTCGGCTACGGTGTATTCGACCGAGCTGAAACAAAACCATTCTGTCTGCCCGAAATGCGATTACCACAATCCGCTGTCGGCACGCGAGCGCCTGAACCTGCTGCTGGACGAAGAGGGCCGCGAAGAAATCGGCGCAAACGTCAAACCGACCGACCCGCTGAAATTCAAAGACAGCAAAAAATACCCCGACCGCTTAACGGCGGCGCGTAAGCAAACCGGCGAAGACGATGCGCTGGTGGTAATGAAAGGCACGATGGGCGGCCTGCCTGTGGTGGTGGCCGCGTTTGAATTCCGCTTTATCGGCGGCTCGATGGGCTCGGTGGTGGGCGAACGCTTCGTACAGGGCGTGCGCCGCGCCGCTGCCGACGGCTGCAGCTTTATCTGCGTGGCCGCTTCGGGTGGTGCGCGTATGCAGGAAGGCGTCAACTCGCTGATGCAGATGACCAAAACCAGTGCAGCGCTGCATCTGCTGTCGGAAAAACGCCTGCCCTTCGTTTCGGTATTGACCGACCCGACCATGGGCGGCGTATCGGCCAGCTTTGCCTTCTTGGGCGACGTGGTTTTGGCCGAACCGAATGCCTTAATCGGTTTCGCCGGCCCGCGCGTGATTGAGCAGACCGTGCGCGAAACGCTGCCGGAAGGCTTCCAGCGTGCTGAGTTCCTGCTGGAAAAAGGCGCTATCGACCAAATCGTCGACCGCCGCGTGATGAAACAGCGTATTGTGGACTTGATTACATTGCTGATTCGCAAAGAGAAAAACAAAGTGGCCTGAGCAGGCCGTCTGAAAAAAGCCGTCTGAAACTCAGACGGCTTTTTGTATGTTTGGCGCGTACATTCCGATACAGGGCGGGCCAGCGCCGTAGCAGAAATTACGCTCCGACTAT
>NZ_BCWL01000095.1 GCF_001592185.1 Bergeriella denitrificans NBRC 102155 | reverse complement strand
CGGTGATGATGCCGCCTTTGAGCTCGGTATGGTTGCGTATGTTGACGTTGAAGCCGCCGTCTCCGGCGAAGAGGCCGGATTGTTCGGTTACGGAAGCATGGTCGGCATTGGTTTTGCTTTGGCTGTAGCTGGCGCTGCCGGATACGCCGTAGCCGACGGTAACCTGGCCGCTGATGTTTTGCTGTTTGCTTTGGTAGGCGGCGGTATCCTGCACGCTTTCGATGGTGAGATTGGCTGCGGTAAGCCCGATGCTTTGGCCTTTGACTTGCGCGCCTTTAATCAGGGTATCGCCGCTGCTTTGGATCAGGGTTTGGCTGTTTGCATCGCCGATATGGCTGTGGCGGTGGGTGAGGTCGTCGCCGTTGCCGTAGCCTTTGCCGTAGTTGCCGCCGGCGGTGATGCCGAAGGCGAAGCCGTTTTGGCCGTAGCTGACGGCTACGCCGGCATTCCAGCCGCTGCTTTGGTTGCTGCTGCGCTCGCTGTGGGTTTGCTCGGCGGATTGCAGGGCGATGCTGTCTGCGGACAATAGGGTGCCGCTTTTGCCGGCGACATCGGATCCGGCAATGCGGATGCGGGCATTTCCGGCTTCGTTGTCGGCAATCAGGCTGACTTTGCCGCCGCCGATGGTTTGTGAGGCGAGGGCGCTTGTGCCTGTGATGTGGCTTTGGTCGGTGCTTTTTTGTTGGCCGTAGGTAATGGAGACGCTGACTTCTTGTGCTGCGGCTTGGGGATTTTGAGCGGCTTGGCCTAAGGCTTGGTCGGCAGCCCGGACGCTCTGGGCGGCATTGGCTGCTGCCATGGCGTTGACGCGGGCATTTTTACTTTTGCCGACGGTTTTGGCGGCGGCAACGGCGCCTTGTACGGCCTGTACAACGGGAACGTTGACGGCCACGGTCAGGCCTTTTTGCTCGATGGTGTGTTTGTAGTCGGTGGCGTAGGTATCTTGTGCGGCTTCGATGTCGATGTTGCGGGCATGAATCAGCACGTTGCCTTTGGGAGAGGAAACGGTAGAGCCGGTTTGACGATAGTCGCCGCCTGCCTGTATCAGGGTATCGCCGGAGAGGCTGCCGACGGTGCTGCCGCTGTGGGCGGTGGTTTGGCTGCGGGTGGCTGTGCCGTCTTTTTTGCTGCCGACGGTAAAGCCGATGCCGCCGCTGCCCATCAGGCCGGATTTTTTGCTTTGGTGGAACTCGCTGCCGTCATAGCGGCTTTGCGCGGCTTCGATGGCGATATTGCCGCCGGCGGTGATTTGGGTCAGGTTGTCGCTGACGATGTCGCTGCCGCGAATCAGGGTATCGCCTCCGCTGTTGAGGAAGACACGCTTGCCGGTAATGCTGCCGGAGACGGCTTCGTCGTCATTGCGGCGGTATTGTGCAAGCTGGCTGCTGGAGCTTGTCAGTTTTTTCTGTTTGCTGTATGCGGAAGCATCCAAATCTAATGTTTTTCTGCCCTCGGTAATATTCAGATTATTTTTCGCATCCAATACGACATCGCCGCTGTCGCTGTTGATATCTGCCTGGCGGGCGTTGATGTTGTTACCGCTCAATACGATATCGCCTGCGGTTTGGATTTGCGTGCCGGTTTCGGCGCTTGTATGCACATGGCGGTGGTTTTTATCGCTTAATGCGCCGTAGCTTTCATGATTTTCGGTTTGAACGGTGCTGAGATTGAGATCGCCTGCGGCACGAATCTGGGTTTGCCCCTTGGCGGCTTCATTGCGTACGGTTGCACCGACAAAGTCGATTTTGCCGGCCTCTACCAGCATCAGGCCGTCTGAAATATGGTTGACATACAGCCCGGCAACGCGGTCGATGACGGTACTGCCGTTTTGTTTGTCTCCGCTTGTCGCTGTGGTGCTTTCAATACGGATGTCTTTGGCCCGGGCAATCAGCGCGTTATCGGCCGCAATGCTGCCGCCGATTACTTCCAATCGCTCATCGGCTTGCACGCGCACTTGTCCGCCTTGAATCAGGCCGCTGTTGCTGATGTTGCCTGCTCCGAGATCGACGATGCTGCGGCCGGCAATGGTACCGCTGTTGCTCAGATTGCCGTCGCTTTGCAAACGGATTTGATCCGCGCTGATTAATCCGCCTGCGCTGTTGACATCGCCTTTGCGGGCCACGACATATACTTTCGGAGCGAGCACGGTAACGCGGCTGCCGTCAATCAGGGTATAGCTTTGCGGCTCCAGCCAAACGATGTCACTGGTTAAGCGGGCGACTTGCTCGGCAGTCAGGGCGATGCCGGGCGTCAGGTTGAAGGTTCGGGCATAGGTGATGCCGTTGTCCATCAGGGCTTTGAATTGGTCTTCGTCGTTTTGATAGCCGTCTAAGCGGCGGTGGCCGGTCAGACGGGCGATTTGCTCGTTGACCAGCTTCTGCTCGTAATAGCCGTCGCCCAGCCGTTTGTGCATATTGGCGGGGTCTTGTTTGAAGGCTTTGAGCATGTAGTCGCTGCCCAGCCATTGGCGGTAGTCGGTAAAGGCGGGGTCGGTTTCAATCAAAAATTGGGGATGGGCGGGGTTAACGGCGTAAAGTGCGGAAATGGGCAAGGTCGCCGGCAGGGGTAAATGACGGATAGCGTTTTGCACGCTTTCGATATTTAAATCAGCAACAGGTTGAATTTCAATCTGTTTATTGGTAACAGGTAAAACGGCTTGACTGTATTCTTCAACGGTAGCGGTAGCAGGCTCGAATACGCCTTGCTTCGTTATGACGGTATTGATTGCCGTTGGGTCACTCCGTTTAATGGAATTTTGATGAAACAGAGTATAAAGATTACCCTTGCGTGCCAATTTAACGGGCGCAGGCGTAGCTTCATTTTCAATGGGGGATGAGGTTGCCATGGCTCCGCCGGACAAAATCATACTGTCGCGGTTGGTAATCTTATCTGCATCAACATTCAGATTGCCACCAATAGAAATTTCGCCCGGTTGGTTTTCTGTCACGCGCTGTTTATAAACGGATTCCGTATATTCTTCTAATTTCACGCCAAGCACATTGCCTTCTTTGTAAGCAATATTAGTGCCGTCGTAAAAATCGAAGTTCATATCATGCTTTTCCCAGCGGAAAGTACCGTCCACCAGATTGGTAAAAAACGGCTCTGCTTCGTCGGGACGGGTAAAAGTCATTACCTGCTTGCTTTCTGCCAAATACTCTTCCGCTACAAAATGCTTATTCACATTCTGCAAATCATCAACGGCAATCGCGCCGTCGCCTTGGGCTTCAATCCGTGCACTGCTGTTGATTAAGGTTTGCGCGCGACCTTTCGTCTGATGGCCTGCATCCAAGCTGCCGCCGATTTTCAGACGGCCTTCGCTTGAGAGCAGGGCGCTTTCTTGGTTGGTGATGTCTTGTGCGCCGATATCCAGCCGCTCACGCGCGGCGATAACGGCGGCTCTGGTTTCGCCGCCTGCGGTTTCTTCACGGTTCAGTAGCTTGCCCGCTGCGAATGCCACATGGTCGCCGTAAATCTTGCCGCTGCCGATGTTCTCCACAGTATCTTTGCCTTCGATACGGGTCAGGCCGTTGCTGTTGATTAGGCCGCGGTTGGTGATGTTTGATGCACTAAGGCGGGTGTCGCTGCCGGATTGGATTTTGCCGTCTGCGGTGTTGTCGATGTCGGCAGTGTTTAAGGTCACTGCCGCACCGCCTTGCAGCAGATGGGCATTTTGCAGACGGCCTTGTGTGCTGATGCTTAAGGCGCGTCCGGCTTCGATATTGTGCGCGGTCGTGAAATCATCTTGCAGACTGATGCCCAAATCGCGTCCGGCAGCTAATGTACCGTCCGCTTCTAAGGCTTTGGCTTGGATAGCAGCATCTTGTCCCGCAAGAATGCTGCCGCTGCTGTTTTGAATGCTTAGGGTGTTTTGACCGCTGTCGGTAATGTGGACATTTTGGGCGGACGTGATTTCGCCGCCGTTGTTGTTTAAGCCGTCTGAAATTTGCAATGCGGTTTCGTTGTCGCTGCGGATAAAGCCGCTTTGATTATCCAAACGCGCGGCGTGGATATTCAGACGGCCTGAATCCAGGCTGCCTTTTTGGTTGTTGAGATGCTTGGCCGTAATATCTGTATCGAGGGCGGCGGTTTGACCGTCTGAATTGTCGAACGATACGGTATCGACCATCAGGACGCCGCCGGACTGCAGCGAGCCGTTGCGGTTGTCAACAGATTGGTTGCGAATACGGATGCTTTCGCTTGCAACCAGGCTGCCCGAGCGGTTGTCGAATGCGGTGGCGGTAATGTTGGCTTGCTTGGCGCTGATGCTGCCGCTTTGGTTGTCAAACAGCGCACCGGAAACGGTCAGGGTGTTCAAACTTAATTCGGCGTGATTGCCCAGTCCGTTGCGGGTGCTCAGGTCTGTGCCGTTGTTGGCGGTGATTTCGCCGCTGTTGGCAAGGCTGTCGGTAACGGTGATGTTGCCGTCGGCAAGGGTGGGGCTGTGTGCGGCGGTTGCGCTTGGGGCGGCAACGCTGCCGCTGCCGGCAGCGGTGGTCGGGGCGGCGGCGGTTTTATCTGTTGCGGAAACGGGCGGGGAGCCGGTTGTTGTATCGGCTTTGGGTGCGCCGATGTAGCCGCTGCCGCGGTTGTCCAAGCTGCCGGCCGATAAGGCCAATGCCTGCGGACCGGTTTGGGCGATGCGGCCGCTGTTGTTCAGGCTGCCTGTCTGAATGTCCAAACGGGCGGCGTTGATTTGGCCGCCGTTGGACAGGGCGGACTGATTGACGACGGCCAATTCGTCCGATGAGCCGATGAAGCCGCTGTTGTCGAGATTGTGTGTGGCGATGGCGGCTTTGCCTTGTGACGACAAGGTGCCGCTGTTGCTTAAATCGGTTGCTTTCACTGATACGGCGGCAATATCCGCACCGCTTTGTGCGGAATCGGAAGCGACCATCGAACCGCTGTTGCCGACGGTGCCGTCGGCCGAGAGGGTTACGCCGCCGGCTGCGGCGAAGATTTGTCCGGCATTGCGGACGGCTGCGCCGCGGTCGCTGCTGATCAGGGTAATCTTGCCGGCATACATGCCGCCCAGTGTGCCGGTATCAATGGCGACGGCGGGGGGTGTTTGGCCGTTTGAAACCGCATGGACTTTGCCGTTGGCGGATACGTTGTTATTGCCTGCTGCGACCTGTATGTCTTTGCCCCATATGCCGGCGTTGATTTGTGCGGCGCGGCTGAGGATGCGGGTGTAATCGGCAGTCGACGTATCCAAACCGCCGCCGTTGACGGCTATTTCGCCTTCCCGAACCTGATAGCCGGTCAGGGCGCCGTTGTCCAATACGGGTCTGCCGGTTGTCAGGGTTACACCGGCGGCATTGATGAAGCCTGCGCCGTTGACTCGGATACCGGCCGGATTGGCCATAATGACTTCGGCGCGGCGGCCGCCGACTTCGATGTAGCCGTTTAACAGGGAGGGATTGGTGCTGTTGATTTGGTTGACGATGATGCGGGCTTCGCCCGTTGCCAGCCAGGGATTGCCCTGAATCCGGCCGCCCAGCTGCGTTTGCACGCCGCTGCGGCTGTTGTTGAGAACGGCGCCTTTGGTATCCACATCAAATTGGCGGTATTGGTTGAGCGATACGCCGGCCGCACTCGGGGTTTGGATGTTGACCTGCGGCAGGCCGTTGGCTGTTTGAAGAATAGTCGGTTGCTGATTACCCGGTGCGCTGCGGTCGGGGCGGATTTCCGAAGCATGGGCGGGAACAATCAACGCCAAACCCAGGCACATCATCAATGAGAAGGAAAGTAGGCCGATTTTGCCGGAGCAGACGGCGGAGGCAGGCGCATTTTCAGACGGCGTGATGCAGGCGCCGCTGCCGTCTTGGGCGGATTTGCCTTCGCGCAAGGTATGCTCGGCAACCGCCACCATGCAGCCGCGCTTTTTATTGAAGATGACTTTGTAACGGGTTTTGTTCATTGTCTGCTCCCGATTGCCGATTATCGATTGCCGCCTTTGCGTTTTTATTGATTGATTTTAAAACGAATAATTGACGTTAAATCCGTAATGTGTGTTGGCCGTCTGAAAATAGGCCGGTTTGTGCAAGGGCTTGGCGGCAAAAATATCGTAATACAGGCTGCCGCCGATTGTGAATTGTCCTTTAAGGCCGACGGCGCCGCCGCTCAGGCTCTGCCCGAGCAAGTAGGGTGCGGAGCGGCCGGAAACATGGCCGGTGTCGATGCCGATGTAAGCACGGTGGTTTCGGGCATACTGCCATGACAGGTCGTTGCGCCAATACCAACCGCGTTCGGCCGACAAGGTCGTCCCGCCGTCGAAGCCGCGCACGGTATAGCGGTTGCCGATGGCGAGTTTGTCCAGCGGCGTCAGCGGGGTTTTGTTCCATTGGGCATGAAGGCGGGTATCGTAGGCAAACTGCTGCCTGCCCAATTTGAACGGCACATTCAGCTGCACATCGGCCGTGAGGATTTTCATGCGCGACGTGCCTTCGCCGAAGGCTTCTTCCGGCGCGGCCGGGCTGTTATTGCGGCCGGTGCCGCGTTTGTAGTTCAGCCCCACATCCAAAGTTGCTTTGCCGATGTATTCCTTATGGTTTAAACCCAGCGCCCAGCCGGCGGTTTGACGGCGCTGCACTTCGATTTCGGTATCGTCGATAAAGCTGCGCGTTTCCCGCTGCCACAGCTTGGCCGAAAGATGGGTTTTACGTTGGGCGTCGCGGTAGAGCAGACGGCTGATGCCGATATCGCTTGTCCGGCTTTTGCCGTTGTAGTCGTACACTTCGCTCATACCGGCCACCGCCTGATGATAGCGGTAGCTGCTGTGGTTCCACGACCACAGCCATTTGCCGAAGGGTACGGAATAGTGAAACGCATAGCCGTTGGTGCCGCTGCCGGTATGTTTGCCGTCTGCATCCGTATAAGACGCTTTATGCCCCAAATCATGACTGACTGAGGCATAAAACATATCGCTTAAGCCGAAAGGGTTCTCGGCAGACAAAGACACCGAGCCTTGGTATTTCCCGGTGGCCTTGCTGCCGGCGTCATCGGCGGCAAGGGTGAGGCGGTAAGGCAGCAAACGCTGCTGCCAAACCACCGCCACATCGCTTTCAGACGGCTTTTCGCCCGGCTCGATACGGATGTCGGCTTCCACAGTGGGAAGCCGTTTGAGGTTTTCCAATCCCTGCTCCAAATCGCGCAGGTTCAGAATGTCGCCGTTTTGGAGCGGAAATTCGTTTTGAAACGCCGCAATCCGCCCGGCACGGGTGGCTTCGTCACGGCTGCGGTCGATATGCAGCGAACGGATGCGGCCGGGCAAGACGGTCAATGCCAGCATGCCGCTGTTTAAATCCTGCGGCGCCGCCAAAATACGGGTGGTCGTATAGCCGCGGCCGATAACGGCATTTTGCGCCAATGTCATGATGTGGTTGATGCCTTGAGCGCCCAGGCACATACCGGGTTGAAAGGCAGATTGTTTAAGTGCTTGATTGAGGGCAAACTGAAAGCGGCGGGCAGAATCGCCGGTGAGGGTGACGGATTGGACGGGGAAGCAGGGGGATTCGGAATAGGCAAGGGAGAAAGGCCGGGCAGGATTTTCAGACGGTAAATCTAAATGCACGTCTCTTTGCGGCCGGGCTTGCTGCAAAAGCGCTTGCCGGCGCAGTTGCTCTTGCCGGATAAAGTTGGCTTGCGTGTCGTCGGCGGCATGGGCGGAAACGGCAAAGACTCCACCTGAGCTCAGCAGCAAAACATGTCGCATCAACTTAAACAGTCGCATTTCCATCTAACACTTCCCCAGGTTAAAAGGCAGAAAAAAGCCAATCCTGTAATGAATTGGTATATTAATAATATTTGAGAATTTTTGCAAGTTAGTGTTAAGATATTTTTTATTTGTATAACTGGTGATTGAGAAGCGAATAGAAAATAAGCGGTTACTTTGGTAATGGATGGGGTTTGACTGTACCGACAAGATTGCGTATC
>NZ_BCWL01000094.1 GCF_001592185.1 Bergeriella denitrificans NBRC 102155 | reverse complement strand
ATGTAGGTTGGGATACAATCCCAACGGATACTCGTATCTATTGTGGCTTATTGGGTTTGCAACTCAAGTTACGGTTAGTAGGGTGCACGCCCCTGCGTGCACGCGTTCTATGGGTTCTGTACAAAATGCCGTCTGAAAATATTAAAACTTTTCAGACGGCATTGACAATAATAACCCGACCAACGCGTGCACGCAGGGGCGTGCACCCTACCTCAATATTCAGACGGCCTCACACCCCCAAATACCCTTCCCGACTGCTCAGCCACCTATCCAAATGCGCGTCCACGATATCCGGCCGCTGTTCAATCAGTTGCGGGGCGATTTCGCGTGCTTTTTCTAAGAGGTGCAAATCTTCTTCGAGGTTGGCGAAACGCAGCATGGGGACACCGCTTTGGCGTGCGCCGAGGAATTCGCCGGGGCCGCGGATGTTGAGGTCTTGGCGGGCGATTTCGAAGCCGTCGGTGTGTTCGTAAATCACTTTCAGGCGTGCTTTGGCCAGTTCGCTTAAAGGCTCGGCAAACAGCAAGACGCAATGGCTGGCGGCACCGCCGCGCCCGACGCGCCCGCGCAGTTGGTGCAGCTGCGCCAAGCCCATGCGTTCGGCGTGTTCGATGACCATCAGGCTGGCGTTGGGTACGTCCACGCCGACTTCGATGACGGTGGTGGCGACGAGTACGTTCAGACGGCCTGCGGAAAATTCGGCCATGATTTCGGCTTTTTCGGCGGCTTTCATGCGCCCGTGCACGAGGCCGACGGATAATTCGGGCAAGGCCGTCTGAAGGGCTTCGAGGGTTTCGGTGGCGGTTTGCAGTTGCAGGGTTTCGCTCTCTTCAATCAGGGGACAGACCCAATAGGCCTGCTGCCCTTTGCGGCAGGTGTTCAACATGAAGCCTTCGACTTCGGCGCGGCGGGCGTTGTTGACGAGGCGGGTTTTAATCGGGGTACGGTTGGGCGGCAATTCGTCAATCACGGAGACGTCGAGGTCGGCGAAGAAACTCATGGCCAGCGTGCGCGGGATGGGGGTGGCCGACATCATCAGTTGGTGTACGTCTTGGCCTTTGTTTTTTAAGGCCAAACGCTGCGCTACGCCGAAGCGGTGTTGTTCATCGACAATGACTAAGCCGAGGTTTTGAAACTGCACGTCTTCTTGAAACAGCGCGTGCGTGCCGACGGCAATCGGGGCGAGGCCGTCTGAAACGGCGGCTTTGTTTTGCTCTTTTTCTTTTTTACGCTGGCTGCCGGAAAGCCAGGCCACGGCTAATCCCATGGGCTCGAACCATTGTTTGAACTTGATGTAATGCTGCTCGGCGAGGATTTCGGTGGGTGCCATCACGGCGACTTGATAGCCGGCTTCGATGGCGGTGAGCGCGGAAAGTGCGGCGACAATGGTTTTGCCGCTGCCGACATCGCCTTGCAGCAGGCGGTGCATGGGGTGGGTTTGCGCGAGGTCGGCGCGGATTTCGCTTAAGACGCGCTGCTGGGCGCGGGTAAGATCGAAGGGCAGGCTGCGAACGAGTTTGTCGGAAAGTCCTCCGTTGCCTTTCAGTGCTTTAGCCGTACCGCTGACGCGCTTTTGCCGCGCCAAGCGCATGGATAATTGCTGCGCCAGAAGTTCGTCGAATTTGAGCCGCTGCCACGCGGGAAGCGTGCCGTCTGAAAGCTGGTAGATGGTGTAGCTCGGCGGCGGTGCGTGCAGCAGGCGCAGGCTTTCGGCCAGATGCGGCAGTTTCAGACGGCCTAACAATTCGTCGGGCAGGGTGTCGTGCAGCGGAACGGTATCCAAGGCCGTCTGAATAATGCGGCGCAAGGTGGGCTGGTTGAGGCCGTTTACGGTGGGATACACCGGCGTGAGGCTTTCGGCCAGGCCGCTGTTTTCGGCGTCTCGGATTTTAGGGTGTATCATTTCGTCGCCGTAAAAACCGCGTTTGATTTCGCCCACGGCGCGGATGCGTTTGCCCACCGCCATCTGCTTCTGATGGCTGGCGTAAAAGTGGATGAAGCGCAGGTGCAATACGCTGCCCGAGCCGTCGGCAATCTGCACGATGAGCTGCCTGCGCGGTTTGAACTGCACTTCCTGATGCAATACTTCGCCCTCCACTTGGCAGGGCGTGCCGGCGGGCGCGTCGGCAATCGGCATGATGTGGGTTTCGTCTTCGTAGCGCAGCGGCAGGTGCAGCGCGATGTCCCACGGCGTGTGCAGGTTGAGTTTTTCCAGCTTTTTGGCGGAAACGTCGGTGATTTTGAGCTGTTTCTGGTGAACGGGCAGCATGGCGGCTTCAGGCAAACGGTTTTTCAGACGGCCTATTTTAAAGGATTTTTGATGAAAAGACTTTTGCCCTCTTTTTCAGACGGCCTGTTATAACCAAAATCCATAAACACCAAAGCAAACATTATTTCCCTTTCGCCGCCGCCGCGTATAAAGTAGCGGAAAATAACCTTCCGGAGTATTCCCATGAAAGCCATCCGCACCCTTTCCCTGACTGCCCTCGGCGCGCTCGCCCTGGCCGCCTGCTCGCCGTCTGAAAAACCGGCCGATGCCGCCGCTTCCGCCGCCGCGCCTGCCGCAGCCGATCAAGGCGGCGTCAAACTCTTAAACGTTTCCTACGATGTCGCACGCGACTTCTATAAAGAATACAACCCGCTGTTTATCGAAGCCTACAAAGCCAAACACAACGGCGCGGAAATCGACGTGCAGCAGTCCCACGGCGGCTCCAGCAAGCAGGCGCTTTCCGTTGCCAACGGCCTGGCTGCCGACGTCGTCACCATGAACCAAACCTCCGACATCGAACTTCTGGAAAACAAAGGGCTGGTAAAAAGCGACTGGACGCAGCGCCTGCCCGACCAAGCCGTACCCTTTACCAGCACCACCGTCTTCCTGGTCCGCAAAGGCAACCCCAAGCAGATTAAAGACTGGAACGACTTGGCCAAAGACGGCGTACAAATCGTCATCGCCAATCCGAAAACCACCGGCAACGGCCGCTACGCCTTTCTCGGCGCCTACGGCTACGGCCTGAAAGCGGGCAACGGCGACGAAGCCAAAGCCCAAGAATTTGTTTCCGCCCTGCTGAAAAACGCCCCCGTATTTGAAAACGGCGGCCGCGCAGCCACCACCACCTTCAGCCAGCGCAACATCGGCGACGTGTTGATTACCTTTGAAAACGAAGCCAACCACGTCAGCAAAAAACTGACCCAAGACCAATTTGAAATCGTTTACCCCAGCTACACCATTCTCTCCGAAAGCCCCGTAGCCGTAGTGGACAGCGTGGTTGAGAAAAAAGGCACGCAGGAAGCCGCCAAAGAATATCTGGAATACCTCTGGAGCGAACCCGCCCAAGAGCTGGCCGCCAAACTCTACCTGCGCCCGCGCAATGCCGAAGTATTGGCCAAACACCAAGCCGACTTCCCCGCCATCGAAACCTTCTCGCCCAACGAGAAATTCGGCACATGGGAAGAAATCATGAAAAAATACTTCGCCGACGGCGGCTTGGTTGACCAGCTTTCGCCGAAAAAATAACCAAAGGTTATGAAACTGAAAAAGCCGTCTGAAAATCATGGATTTTCAGACGGCTTTTTTTCGAAAAAACAAACGCGCAGGCCGGACTTTAACCCAGCGTCGGCAAAGGCTGGAGGATAAACACCCCTGCAAAATACATCAGAAACGCCGCAGAGCAATACAGCGCGATTTTTGAAAAAACCAAATTGCTTTTATAGCGCGCAAATTTATCGATGCACACAGTCATCAGCACAAACCACGCCGCAATCGTAAAAGCATGTATGCTAATCAGCAGCACGCCTTGGGCATAAGGATAACTACCCTTAAAATTAATGAATTGCGGAAAGGCGGCCACATAAAACATAGACACTTTAGGATTGAGGATTTGGGTCGTAAATCCGGTGCGGAAATTGGCCGCAAAGCTGAGTTTATTGGACGCCGTACGCTGCAAATCGGCGGTCTTTGTCATGTTCCACGCTTGATAGGCAAACTTGGCGCCCAAATAAAACAGATAGAGCGCACCGGTCGTTTTAACCAGCCAAAATGCGGTGGGCGACTGCAATAAAATCAACGACACGCCAAACAGGGACAACAATCCGTGCACATAAGTCGCCGCCACCAATCCCGCAATCTTAATCAAAGCATCCCTGCGCCCCGCGCCGGTGGCCGTGCTGAAAATCAAAAATGTATTCGGGCCCGGAGAAAGCACGAGCACCAGGCAAATCATGGTATAAGCAAACCAATCGTTCATCATTACCTCCAGTCCTGCATGAGATAAAAAATCATTTTACACCCCGATGATGACATTTTTAAGACCCCAATCACTTGGATATTATCGTTATTCTGTTGGAGTAATGCAAAGCTGTCCTACTCAAAAAAAGCCGTCTGAAAATCACTGATTTTCAGACGGCTTTTTTATACCGTTTCAATACCGTATCACTGATAACGCTTGCCGTTATGCTCCAGCCAGCCGTCGGCATGGCGGCCTTTCGGGTCGTGGTGCGTCCAATGTATCACGCCGCCCTGCTCCGTCCATTCGTATTCGCCGTAAAAGCCGACGGTATCGCCTTTTTTCAGACCTTTGATTTTATCGGCCAGGTCGATATTGTGGGCAACCAGCAGGGTTTGTCCGCTGGAAAGTTTGAGGATAAAGCGCTGGTGGCGGCTGCCTTTGTTGTCGTCGGGCAGGGTTTTCACCACCCGCCCGAAGCCTTCGACCTGAATATCGCTTTGGCGGTTTTCAAAAGCCTGTTGCAGAATCTGCTCGAATTGGCCGTCTGCATTTTCAGACGGCCTGCCCGCGCTGCGGGTATCGGTTTGCACCGTTGTCTGCCGCGCGCCCTGCTCCGCCTGCCCGCCGACGGGGGTAAACTGCTGGTAGAGAAACGCGGCGGCAACCGCAATCAGGAGAAGCCATTTTTTCATGATGTGTGTCCGTAAAAGTGAGCGGGCGGCTTATTTCTGTTTATATTTCATTTCGTTTTTAATGTCTGCCAACACGCGCTGCAGGTTGTGGGTCAACACATCTTCCACCAAATCGGGCGCCTGCTCGCTGAGGGTTTGCTGCACTTGGTAGGCCAGCAGCGCCATCTGTTTCTGCAGGGTGGTGCGGATCATGCCGTTGACCGCGTCGGTCAGGTGCGGGCGCATCCGTTTAATCAGCCGCTCAGTCAGCTCCTGCTCGGAAAGGCAGAACACGCCCTGGCGTTTGACGGCCTGCGGGTTCAGAATATTGATGGTAACGGGCACTCTGTCGGCGGCCTCAGCGGCTTCGGCGGCGGCGATTTCCGCCAGCAAATCGGGCTGCGGCTGCGCTTCAGACGGCGTTTCGTCTTCCGGCTCGGCGGCGGGAAATTCGACGCTCTGCTTTTTGGGGTTGTACCACACGTTGCGGCTGGATTCGATATGCTTGTCGGATACTTGGGTTTGCAGGGCATTTTGGGCGGAGAGCCAGTTTTCCTGCAGCAGCACCATGGCATCGGTTTCCACCGCTTCGCCGGATTCCGCTACGGCGGCATTGTGTTCTTCCTGCCATTTGAGCAGATATTCGCGCAGGATTTTGTCGCGGATTTTGTCGTCCGGCTTGCGTGCGGCAGCGGGCTTGGGCGCGGCGGCAAAGCGGCGGCCGGCCTCCGATTCGCGGACTAAAGGCGCGCGCACGTTGGGCGTATTGAGCTGGCGGTTTTGGCGCAGCTTTTCCAGGCGGCTTTCCCAGTTGAAATCTTCTTCAGAGTGTTGCGGCGCGGCTTCGGGCTTCTGCATGGTCATGTGGTTCGCTCTCGGGCAATATCGGTTGGGCACGGTTCAACAGCAGGCGGCGGCATGGCGTGTCTGCTATAATGAAATATTCTAACAGATTCTAAAGGAACTATCATGAGCAGCATTGAGCAGCGCCTCGATTATTTGGAAGAAGCCAACGATGTTTTGCGGATGCAGAACCATGTGCTCTCCACCGCGCTCAAAGGCCTGATCCGCGCCCTACCGCCGGAAACCGCGCAAGACGTGGTGGAATCCATACAGCTGGCGTTTGAAGACGCGCTGGCGGAGCTGAGCTACGAAGACAGCCCGCATACCGATTTGTTCCACGACGTAACCTACGCTTTTTTCCGCGAAAAAGAGCGTTGAGCGCGCGGACTTATGCTAAACTGGCGGTTTATTCCCTCTTAATTTTTCCGTATTGCAAAGGATGATTGTATGAACATGAAAAAATGGATTGCGGCAGCCGTAGCCTGCTCCGCACTGGCTCTGGGCGCGTGCGGCGGCCAAAGCAAAGACAGCAGCGCGGCAGCGCCTGCGGCCGAGAGCGGCAAAGTGTACCGCGTTGCGATGAATGCGGAATTTGCGCCGTTTGAATCCCAAGATTCCAGCGGCAACATCGAAGGCTTCGACGTAGATTTGATGAACGCGATGGCCAAAGCCGGCGATTTCAAAGTCGAATTCAAACACCAGCCGTGGGACAGCCTCTTCCCGGCCTTGAAAAACGGCGACGTGGATATCGTGATGTCCGGCGTCACCATTACCGACGACCGCAAGCAGTCGATGACCTTCACCGACCCTTACTTTGAAATTACCCAAGTCGTGCTCGTACCCGAAGGCAAACAGATTGCTTCTTCCGAAGAGCTGAAAAACCTGAATAAAATCGGCGTAGTCACCGGCTACACCGGCGACTTCTCCGTCTCCAAACTCCTGGGCAACGACAGCCCGAAAATCGCCCGCTTCGAGACCAACCCGCTGGTGATTAAAGAGCTGGAAAACGGCGGCCTGGATGCCGTGGTATTGGACAGCGCGGTCGTGGCCAACTATGTGAAACACAACGCCACCAAAGGCCTGTCTTTCCTGACCCTGCCTGATTTCGATATCGAACACTACGGCATCGTAACCCGCCAAGGCGACGACGCCACCGCAACCATGCTGAACGACGCCCTGAAAAAAGTACGCGAAAGCGGCGAATACGACCAAATCCACGCCAAATACTTCGCGGAAGAAAGCGCGAAATAATCCGGCCCGATACGGTCGCACCGCCTGAGCGCCCGGCACACAAGCTGCCGCGCCGCCCGGGCGTTTTTTTTTGCGCCGGGGTCGAACGGGATGGGGCGTTTCAGCATATAACGTGCGTTCGGGATAGTACAATAGGTTAAGCAATATAGAACCCATTGCAATTCAGCAACCTGTCCCTTCCCCCGTCTTTAACGGGGGAAGGCTAGGATGGGGGGAGACGGCCTAAAGTGACCTATAAATCAACCCTCCCCCGTTAAAAACGGGGGAGGGAATAGACTGCTGAAATATCAAGAATGGCTCAAACCCTTTACCGAATTCACACCATGTCAGCGCCCCTATTGATGGCCCATCCAATCAAAAGCCGTCTGAAAATCCCGTTTTTCAGACGGCTTTGTTCACTTAGCAAACCACAGGCAGTACAAACCGTACGGGTCTGCGGACTTGTTGCTTCAGCAGCAGTAGGTCGGCAAGGCGATCCAACTCTGTAGCAGGATTTAAGTTCGACGACTATATCTTTCGCCTTGAGCGCGTGCCAGTAACCTCGCCCGGGCATGGTCGAACACCCAGTTAAATATCAGGGAATACACCACAATCAGCAGCGTCAGCGCGAGGTCTGCTACCAAAGCCGCCCACCAGCCCAGTTCCAGAAAATACATCACCAGCGGTACGGTAAACAGCAGCAGCCCGCCCTCGAAAGCCAGCGTCTGCAGCAGGCGCACGCGCCAGCTTCGGGCTTCGCGCCGGCCGGTGAATACGGCATCGAAGCCCCAGTTGAACACGAAATTCCACAGCATCGCCACCAACGAAATGCTGATATTCATCGCCACCGCCGCCTGCGTGCCTTCATGCCCCGCCAGCAGCACGGCCAGCGTGGCCACGGCGACTGCGCCCAGTTCAAACAGCAACATATGGATAATGCGCCCGCGTAGTCCCATTTTTTCTCCCGAGTGGTTTGGTGCGTCATTATAGTCGAACCTAATCGCTATAGTCGAAGAACTGAATTT
>NZ_BCWL01000093.1 GCF_001592185.1 Bergeriella denitrificans NBRC 102155 | reverse complement strand
TCGCCTTGTATCAGAATTTAATTTCTCCGACCATAGCAGGTCAGTGCCGCAGCGGAACGGCATTTCTTTGACGATGGCTGCGTTCAGCGCGTGCCGAAGATTTTGTCGCCGGCATCGCCCAAGCCGGGAATGATGTAGCCTTGCTCATTCAGATGGCTGTCGAGCGCGGCGGTGTAGATGGTCACGTCGGGGTGGGCATCGTTCACCAGCTTCACGCCTTCGGGCGCGGCCACCAAAACCAGGGCTTTGATGTTTTTGCAGCCTTTGGCTTTCAGCAGGTCGATGGTGGCGACCATGGATCCGCCGGTGGCGAGCATGGGGTCGATAATCAGCGCGGGGCGCTCGTCCATGCTGTCCACGAATTTCTCGAAATAGGATACGGGCTTGAGGGTTTCTTCGTCGCGCTGCAGGCCGACGACGCTGATTTTGGCGGTGGGAATCAGATCCAATACGCCGTCGAGCATACCCAGGCCGGCACGCAAAATCGGCACCACGGTCAGGGTTTTGCCTTTGATGCGGTCGCCTTCGATTTGGCCGCACCAGCCGTCGATGATGTATTTTTCAACGGCGAAATCGCGGCTGGCTTCGTAGGCCATCAGGCGGGCCAGCTCGGTGGTGAGAGCGCGGAATTTGTAGGTGCTGCAGTCTGCCTCGCGCATCAGGGTCAGCTTGTGGCGGACCAGTGGGTGGTCGATCACGGTAACGTTCATGTGTATATCCCGTTCGGGCGGTGTCCAAATCGGGGTATTATACGTTTTTTTGCGGCCTGCGGAAAGCAAGCAGGGCGGGCGCGGGGCTGCTATAATGGCGTTTTCCCGTATTTTTTGATACCGCTATGAGTAAGCAGCCCGATGCGTTTTCCCGCCTGACCCGCGCTTTGAAAGTTTTGCCGAATGTCGGCCCGAAATCGGCGCAGCGTATGGCGCACCATCTGCTGCAATACAAGCGGGAGGAGGCGCAGGAGCTGGTCGAGGCTTTGCAGCACGCGCTCAAGCAGGTGCACCATTGCGCTTTGTGCAATACGTTTTGCGAGGGCGAATTGTGCGCCATCTGCAGCGATGAAGCGCGCGACGGCCGCCGCCTGATGATTGTGCATATGCCGGCCGATGTGTCGAATATGGAAACGGCCAACTGCCACGACGGGCTGTATTTTGTGCTGATGGGGCAAATCAGCCCGGCGCAAGGCATGGATATTTCCGCCATCGCGCTGGATAAGCTGGTGGCGCGGCTGCAGCAGAGCGAGGTGGAGGAAATCATTATCGCCACCAACCATACGGCGGAGGGCGATGCTACGGCTTATGTGTTGGCGGAATTGTTTAAAACCCTGCCTTACCGCGTCAGCCGCCTGTCGCGCGGTATTCCCCTGGGCGGCGAGTTGGAATACGTCGATGCGGGCACGCTGGCGCAAGCGGTGTATGAGCGCAGGCTGTTGAAAGAGTAATCGTTTATTCTGAGAAGAAGCAGCGGGCTAATCACGTTGCCCGATATGCCGGTTTGGAAACTGAATGAAAAAAAGCCGTCTGAAAATCTTGGCGATTTTCAGACGGCTTTTTGTGTTGACCGGCTTATTCTTCGGGCTGTTCGCCGTCGGTTTCGTCCAACTTGCCTTCGGTGATTTCGATGTTAACGCCGACGGCGGCGCGGATTTTGGCATCGATTTCATCGGCGATTTCCGGGTTTTCTTTCAGCCACAGACGCACATTGTCTTTGCCCTGGCCGATTTTCGCGCCGTTGTAGCTGTACCATGCGCCGGATTTTTCGATGATGTCGTATTTCACGCCGATGTCGATCAGCTCGCCTTCCCAACTGATGCCTTCGCCGTAGAGAATGTCGAATTCGGCTTGGCGGAACGGCGGGGCAACTTTGTTTTTGATGACTTTAACGCGGGTTTCGTTACCCAGAATATCGTCGCCTTTTTTGATTTGGCCGGTGCGGCGGATGTCGAGACGCACGGAGGCGTAGAACTTCAGCGCGTTACCGCCGGTGGTGGTTTCGGGGCTGCCGAACATCACGCCGATTTTCATACGGATTTGGTTGATGAAGACCACCAGCGTATTGGTGCGCTTGATGTGGCCGGTCAGCTTACGCAGCGCCTGGCTCATCAGACGCGCCTGCAGGCCGACGTGGCTGTCGCCCATTTCGCCTTCGATTTCGGCTTTCGGCACCAGCGCGGCTACGGAGTCAACCACGACCATATCTACGCCGCCGGAGCGCACCAGCGTATCGCAGATTTCCAGAGCCTGCTCGCCGGTATCGGGCTGGGAGAGGTAAAGCTCTTCGACTTTCACGCCGAGTTTGCGGGCGTAAACGGGGTCGAAGGCGTGTTCGGCATCGATAAAGGCGCACACGCCGCCGTTTTTCTGGCATTGCGCGATGGATTCCAGACACAGAGTGGTTTTACCCGAAGATTCCGGGCCGAAAATTTCCACGACGCGGCCGCGCGGCAAACCGCCTACGCCTAAGGCCAAATCCAAGCCCAGCGAGCCGGTGGAGATGACTTCGAGGTCGTCTTCCTGATGGCTGCCGTCCATTTTCATAATCGAGCCTTTGCCGAAGCTTTTTTCGATTTGCGCCAAGGCGGCTGCCAGGGCTTTGCTCTTGTCTTCGATTTTGTTGTCGGTTTTGCTTTTATCGGTCGCCATAGCGGGCCTTTCGCGAAAAAATGGTTAACTAAGAATTTATTTAGCTATTATCGCATAAAATAAGAAAAAGTATAGTTTTATTTTTAAGTTTGTCGTACCACTTGCCGATTTTAGTGTCTTCACTTATCGCTATTATTTGATAGTAAAGGGAAAACGGCTTTTTTCAGACGGCCTTTTCGGCTTGTGCAGGCCGTCTGAAAACACCAACAAAACTTTAGTGGCCGCTGCAGCCGCCTTGGCCGTGGCTTTCGCGCAGGGCTTCTGCGGCCTGCTCGTCGGCGTGGTAGCTGGAGCGTACCATGGCGCCGATGGCGGCGTTGCTGAAGCCCATTTCGTAGGCTTCTTTCTCAAAGATTTTGAATTGCTCGGGCGTAACATAGCGCAATACCGGCAGGTGGCCGTCTGAAGGTTGCAGATATTGGCCGATGGTAATCATCTCAATATTGTGCGCCCGCATATCGCGCATGATTTCGCGCACGTCTTCATCGGTTTCGCCCAGGCCGACCATGATGCCGGATTTGGTGGGGATATGCGGCATCATTTCTTTGTAGCGGCGCAGCAGGTCGAGCGAGTGCTGGTAGTTGGCACCCGGGCGGGCTTTTTTATACAGGCTCGGGTGGGTTTCCAGATTGTGGTTCATCACATCGGGCGGGGTTTCGGCCAGAATGTTCAGGGCGATGTCCAGGCGGCCGCGGAAGTCGGGCACGAGGATTTCGATTTTGGTATTCGGGCTGCGCTCGCGGATGGCTTTGATGCAGTCGGCGAAATGTTGTGCGCCGCCGTCGCGCAGGTCGTCGCGGTCAACCGAGGTAATCACGACGTAACGCAGATTCATGGCGGCAACGGATTCTGCCAGGTTTTTCGGCTCGTCGGGGTCGAGCATATTGGGGCGGCCATGGCCGACGTCGCAGAACGGGCAGCGGCGGGTGCAGATGTCGCCCATAATCATAAAGGTGGCCGTGCCTTTGCTGAAGCATTCTCCGATATTCGGGCAGGATGCTTCTTCGCATACGGTGTGCATTTTTTGGTTACGCAAGATATCTTTGATTTCAAAGAATTTTTTGGTCGGCAGCTTGGCGCGTATCCATTCGGGCTTTTTCAGCTTTTCCTGCAGGGGAACGACTTTGATGGGGATGCGGGCGGTTTTGTCTGCGCCTCTGAGTTTGACGCCGCGTTTGGGATCGTCGGTTTTGATTTCGCTCATGCTTGTGTCTCTTTCGGATTGAGTTGCGCCGACAGGTGGGCAGTCAGCTTGTCCGCCACTTCGTTTAATGTGGGGCAGGGGCGGACGTAATCGGCGATTTGGGTCATTTCCATGCCGGCATAGCCGCAGGGGTTGATGTGGGTAAAGGGGCTTAAATCCATATCGACATTCAGGGCGAGGCCGTGGTAAACCGAACCGCCTTTGATGCGTAAGCCCAGCGAGGCGATTTTGCGCTCGCCCACATACACGCCGGGGCGTTGCGGGTCGGCGGCGGCCTCGATGCCGTATTCGGCCAGCGTGGCGATGATGCTGTTTTCCAAGGCAGATACGATTTGGCGCACGGACTGCCGGCGGCGTTTGAAATCAATCATGGTATAAACCACGAGCTGGCCGGGGCCGTGGTAGGTGATTTGCCCGCCGCGGTCGATTTGCACCACGGGAATGTCATCCCGAATCAATAAATGCTCGGGTTTGCCTGCCAAGCCTTGCGTGAACACGGGCGGGTGTTCGACCACCCACAATTCGTCTTCGGTATCTTCGCCGCGTTCGGCATTGAAGACCTTCATGGCTTCGAATGTCGGCTGATATTCGGCAAAACCTTTGTGTACGATTTTCATTACAGCACTACTTTGACCAATTCGTGGGATGTCAGCGCGCGGTAGATATTGTCGAGCTGCTCTTGGCTGGTGGCGTTGACCTGCACCGTTGCGCCGGTATAGTTGCCTTTGCTGCTCGGGCGGGTGGTGATGTGGTGCGCTTCGGTGTCCGGCGCGTATCGGCGCACGGTTTCCAGCACCGCCTGTTCGAATTCGGGGTGTACCGCACCCATGACTTTCAGGGGGAAGGTGCAGGGGAACTCGATTAATGTTTCTTTTCCGGTGGTCATGTCTGTATCCTTGTAACAGGCCGTCTGAAAAACGACCCTGCCGTTTTCAGACGGCTTTGCGGACGGTATTTTACTCAAAATACCCGCCCGAATCCATTTAAAAAAACCTGCACTCCAAATAGGAACGCTAAAAAGTTTTTTCAAGTCTTGAAATCACGTTCTTCAGCCCAACCTAGGCTGCAATCTGAATTGAAAACGGACAAGAGCAAAAATATGTCACAAGAGCAACATTTTGAGGAATACCGCGCATTGGCGACTTTGGCGCTGCGCGATGTGGTGGTTTATCCGCACATGGTGCTGCCGCTGTTTGTCGGCCGCCCCAAATCCATTGCCGCGCTGGAAGCGGCGATGGAAAAAGACGAGTCGGTATTTTTGCTGGCCCAGCTCGATCCGAATACGGAAGATCCTAGCCCGAAAGACCTGCATACCACCGGTACTGTGGCGCAGGTGCTTCAGGTCTTGAAGCTGCCCGACGGTACGGTCAAAGTATTGGTGGAAGGCTTGAGCCGCGCCAAAGCGCTGACGGTGGAAGACACCGGCGGCCTGTTTCTGTCGCACATCGAAGCGGCGGACGAAAAGCAAAACAGCCGCGGCCGCGATATGGAAGCGCTGCGCCGCACGCTGCTTTCGCAGTTTGACCAATATGCGAAGCTGAATAAAAAAATTCCGGCGGAAATCGTCAATACCGTCAGCAGCCTGAGCGACAACAGCCGCCTGGCCGACACCATTGCCGCGCATCTGCAGCTGAAGCTGGAATACCGCCAGGAGATTTTGGAAACCGCCGATGTGGCCGGCCGCATGGAGCTGCTGCTCAGCCGCCTGGAAGCAGAGCTGGACATCATGCAGGTGGAAAAACGCATCCGCGGCCGCGTAAAGCGCCAGATGGAAAAATCCCAGCGCGAATATTATCTGAACGAGCAGGTCAAAGCGATTCAGAAAGAGCTGGGCGAGGAAGACGAGCGCAGCGAGCTGGAAGCGCTGGAAGGCAAAATCAAAGCCGCCGGCATGAGCAAGGAAGCGGAAGAAAAAGCCCTTTCCGAGCTGAAAAAGCTGAAAATGATGCCGCCGATGTCGGCCGAGTCCACCGTGGTACGCAACTACATCGACACGCTGCTGGAGCTGCCGTGGAAGAAAAAATCCCGCGTCAGCAAAGACATTGCCAAAGCCGATTTGGTGCTGAATGCCGACCACTACGGCCTGGAAAAAGTCAAAGAGCGTATTTTGGAATACCTTGCGGTGCAAAAACGCACTGAGAAGCTCAAAGGCCCGATTTTGTGCCTGGTCGGCCCGCCGGGCGTGGGTAAAACCTCGCTGGGCGAATCCATCGCCAAAGCCACCGGCCGCCAATATGTCCGCATGGCGCTGGGCGGCGTGCGCGACGAGAGTGAAATCCGCGGCCACCGCCGCACCTACATCGGCTCGATGCCGGGCAAAATCCTGCAGAATATGGCCAAAGCCGGTGTGAAAAACCCGCTGTTCCTGCTTGATGAAATCGACAAGCTGGGCAACGATTTCCGAGGCGACCCTGCTGCGGCGCTTTTGGAAGTGCTCGACCCTGAGCAAAACAGCAAGTTTGCCGACCATTACGCCGAAGTAGATTACGATTTGAGCGACGTGATGTTTATTGCTACTTCCAACAGCCTGAACATTCCGCCCGCGCTGCTCGACCGTATGGAGATTATCCGCCTTTCCGGCTATACGGAAGACGAAAAAATCAACATCGCCATGCAGTATCTCGTACCCAAGCAGATGAAGCGCAACGGCGTGAAAGAAGGCGAAGCGGTGGTAGAAGAGAGCGCGGTACGCGACATCATCCGCTATTACACCCGCGAAGCCGGCGTGCGCTCGCTCGATCGCGAAGTGGCGAAAATCTGCCGCAAAGTGGTGATGAAAGTCACTTTGGAAGAAGACAAGCAAAAAGCGTCCAAAGCCAAAACCGGCAAAACTGCCAAGCCGAAAGCGATTAAGGTCAATGCCGATAATCTGCACGAATATCTCGGCGTGCGCCGCTTCGATTACGGCGTGGCCGAGAGTGAAAACCGCATCGGCCAGGTTACCGGCCTGGCGTGGACGGAAGTCGGCGGCGAGCTGCTGACCGTGGAAGCGGTGTCTCTGCCGGGCAAAGGCGTGATTCAAAGCACCGGCCAGCTCGGTGATGTGATGAAGGAATCGGTATCCGCCGCTTGGTCGGTGGTACGCTCCCGCGCCGAATCGGTCGGCCTGGCACCGGATTTCTACGAGAAAAAAGACATCCATGTGCATGTGCCCGAAGGCGCAACGCCGAAAGACGGCCCGAGCGCGGGCATTGCTATGACACTCGCTATGGTCTCGGCGTTTACCAAAATTCCGGTACGCGCCGACGTGGCGATGACGGGCGAAATCACCCTGCGCGGCGAAGTGCTGCCCATCGGCGGCCTGAAAGAGAAGCTGCTGGCGGCCTTGCGCGGCGGCATCAAGCATGTGCTGATTCCGAAAGACAATGTGAAAGATCTGGAAGACATTCCGGAAAACGTCAAAACCGGCCTCACCATCCACCCCGTTAAGTGGATAGACGAAGTTTTGGCGCTGGGTCTGGAAAGCCAACCCGAGCCATACCGCGCGCCGGAAACCGTAGAAGCCCTGCCGGAAAGCCCGAAAAGCAAACCGTCAAGAGCCAAAGCGACAAAACATTAAGTTTTGTGAAAAAGTGTTGCAAAAAATGTGGAATTCCCCTGAAAGCCTATAAAACAGGGCGATTCCGTATTTTTCGCTTGACACAGTAAATTCAGAATTGCTATAAAGCACACAGGTACTGCATAAGGTACGGAAACGCCCGAATTATCGGGGTTCTCATTATTTTTAACGATAGAAGGGACTGATTGTGAACAAGTCTGAATTAATCGAAGCAATTGCTCAAGAAGCCGGTATCTCTAAAGCTGCCGCCCAAAAAGCTCTGGATGCGACCACCAATGCCGTAACCGAAGCACTGAAAAAAGGCGACACCGTCACTTTGGTTGGTTTCGGTACTTTCTACGTTGGCGAACGCGCCGAGCGTCAAGGCCGCAACCCGAAAACCGGCGAGCCTCTGACCATCGCTGCTGCAAAAACTCCGAAATTCCGTGCCGGTAAAGCATTGAAAGACGCTCTGTAATCCATTAGCGCAAGCGTACACAAGCCGAATCTACCCAGGTTCGGCTTTTATCATATCCACTTTGCATACTGCTTGTCGGCATAAACCGCAAACGGGCATTTTTCAGACGGCCTGAAAGCGCTGAAAGCGGCGGCATGCGCCCGCTTTATAAAAAATATTGAGAATTCAATAGGTGGAAA
>NZ_BCWL01000092.1 GCF_001592185.1 Bergeriella denitrificans NBRC 102155 | reverse complement strand
AGCGGCAGCCAAAAACAAAGCCGTTTTTCAGACGGCCTTACCAGCCGCACTTCCCGGTACAAACTACACCAAAAAAGCCGCTCCCATTAAGAAGCGGCTTTTATCATACAGTGTGATATACGCCCTACGGCTTAAAACGCCAGCTCGGCTTTCAGCCAATAAGTACGCGGCATACCGACTACGGCGAAGCTGCGGTCAAACAGCCCGCGCTGTACCTGCCAGTAGTTTTTATTGAACAGGTTTTCCACCGCCGCGCCAACGGTCAGCGTATTGCCGCCCAGCTTGGTGCTGTAGCGTGCGCCGACATCGACTAAGGTATAAGACGGGAAGGCGTAGGCTTTATCGGTGCGCTGGTATAATTTGCCGAAATATTGTACGCCGCCGTTCAAGGTCAGGCCGCGGGCAAACGGGGTATCCCACTCCACGCCGGCTTTGGCGACGATATTCGGGTTGGCAACCTGCACGCCGCTGACCAGATTATCGGCGGCATTCGGATAATCGCGCACGCGGGATTGCAGATACATCAGGCCGAGCGTCGGGCGCAGGGTGTTGTTCAGCAGATTACCGTACACATTCAGCTCCACGCCGCGGCTGCGCTCTATGCCCTGCGCGTCACCCGCTACCGCGCCCGATGCGATGAAATCCGTGCCGCTTGTGCTGTTGCCGCGCCAGTAGCCCGGGCGGCGGATTTGGAAAGCGTTCAGCGTGGTGACGATATTGCCCCAAGACTGCTGCCCCCAGTTTTTACGCACGCCGACCTCAAACTGGCGGCTTACGCGCGGCTTGGACATGGTGGTATTGCCGAAATCGTCGGTCGAAATATCGGCAGGTTCCAAGTCTTCCATGTAGTTGCCGTAAAACACCCAATCGGGCGTCGGCACATACGCGGCCATCAGCATCGGGCTGAAGCGGCCGGCGCTGCCTTTCTGCCCTGCCCGTTTGTCGGTGTATTCCACCCATTGATAGCGGCCACCCGCAGTCAGGCGGTAACGGTTGCCGGCAAAACCCAGCGTGTCCGACAAGGCCAGGCTGTTGACCTTGATATTGGCATCCAGGCTGGTGGACATATTCTCCGGCAGCACCGGATTGTAGGCGGCCAGCTGCTCGGCGATGCCCGCCGCGCCGTAAGGGGTCACGGTGATGCTGCTGTTGGCCGGGCTTTGCGCGCCCTGCAGGGTGGTGCGGTTGCGGATAATGCGGTCGAACGCGGCGCTCCAGTTGTGCGATACCGGGCCGGTTTCAAATTCGCCGCGTGCGGCCAAATTCATGCTCAGGGTGCGGAAATATTGGTCGGTTAAGCGGGCGCGGCCGGTGGTGTATTGCGTGCCGTCGCAGCGGTTGCCGTTTTGCAGACGGGTCGATGTGGCCGTGGCGCAGGCGGTTGGGGAAACCAGTGTGCCGTAGTAGCGGGCTTTGTTGTAGCCGATGCCGCCGCTGATTTGTACCGGCGCGTCCAAATCGTATTCAAACGTCAGCATATTGGTTTGGCCGACGGTGTTTTGCCCGTTCCAGCCCGGCAGCAGGTTGGTTTCGCCATCGGGTGCGGCAAACAGGCTGCCGTTGGCATTTTGGATATCCTGAATGCGCGCGCGGCCGCCGGCGGTTTTGCGTTTGGCATACACGGTATCGAAAGATACGCGCAGCTTATCGCCGCGGTAATCGGCATTCAGCGCGTATTCATTGTTGTTTTCTTTGTAATCGTCGCGCGGGGTATCGCCGACGCGTTTTTTACCGTTGATGCGTACGCCCCACTGTTTGTCTTCGCCGAAGCGCTGCCCCAGGTCAAACGTACCCTGTGCGCGGCTGTCGCTGAAATAGCCGACGCCGATTTTGCGGTTGCCCTCATCGGCGGCTTTTTTGGTTTCAATGTTCACCGCGCCCGATACCGCGCCCTCGGGATCCATGCCATTTACCGCGGTGTTCGCACCTTTAATCAGCTGCGCGGATGCTACCTGCACGCTGGACGTGCCCTGCGTGCCGTACATTCCGGCCAGGCCGTTAACGCTGAATTGGCGGGCATCGAGCTGGTAGCCTCGGAAATACAGGCCGGTCAGCGTATTGCTTTCGCCGCCGAACTGCCAGGTGGATGCATCTTTTTGGGCAATCACATCCACCAGCGTGCGTGCTTCGCTGTTGTTGATGACTTTTTCGTCATAGCTCACCACCGTTACCGGTGTGGTAAATGCGTTGGCCTTGCCCAGCAGACCCAAATTCACGCGGTCGCGCAAATCGCCGTCGCTGGCAATGGAATAAGAGCGGGCGGCCTGCGCGCGGCGGCTGTCGGCGCGCACGTCCACTTCGTTTACTTCGATTTGTCCGACCGCGGTTTCATCGGCCGCGTAAGCAAAAGCGCTGAGAATCAGCAGCGGCATCAAAGCCAGTTTGCTCTGCATGGTATTGATTCCTAATTGTGATTGTTTGTTGCGTATCGTCGGCAAATCCATCCTGCTTCGGCATAACCATCACCCGCCTTGTCGCAGAATGTACTCACCCTCTATAAATAATGTAAAAACATACAAAGTTATTGTATGCCGGGATTATATATTGATAATATTCCGACCGGCTGAAAATTTTAATAATAATTATTCGTATATTCATAGCATAAGCATATCAAACCGCCCCAGCCCGCGCGCTTGCCGATGCCGCCGATATACGCAAAAGCCGTCTGAATATCGCGCATTTTCAGACGGCCTTACCGATAAAAGAAACCCCAAATCATGGAAAAATGGCAGATTGAATTATACGGTACGCCGCTTTGGCTGCTGAAAACGCTCGGCGGCGTATCGGCCGCGCTGGCGCTGATTGTCTTTTTGGCCGCCCGCACCCGCTTCGGCCAAGAGTTCCGCCATATTTTAAGCCTGTGTCTCACCCGCAAAAGCAGCGTCAAAATTCTGGCGGCGCTGATGGGCATGCTCCTGCTGCTGCTCACCGAAGTCCGCCTGAATGTATTGAGCACGTTTATGTCCAACGGCTTATACAGCTCCATGCAGGATATGAACATCGCCGCTTTCTGGCAGTTTGCCGCCATGAACGCCGGCGTGGTGCTGCTGCGTACCTTCAACGGCGTGATTAACGATTTTCTCGACCAAAGCCTGGCCATCAAATGGTCGGAGCGGCTCAATTTCGTGTTAACCGCGCGTTGGCTGGAAAACAAAAACTACTACCGCCTGCAGATGCGCCGCCACGCGCCCGACAATATCGACCAGCGTATCCAGCAAGACGCGCAGGATTTCATCACCTCCACCATCGAATTTATACGCGGCATGGTCAATTCCGTTGTTTCTTCGCTGGAATTTGCCTTTGTATTGTGGGGCTTGGCCGGTATTCTGACCCTGTTCGGCTTCGACATTCCGCACGGCATCGTATGGTTTGTCTTCATCTTCGTCATCGCCGCCACCTTTGCCGCCATGTGGATCGGCCGCCCGCTGATCCGCTACAACTACGAAAACGAAAAACTCAACGGCAACTACCGCTACGCGCTGGTACGCGTGCGCGACCATGCCGAAAGCGTGGCCTTCTACCACGGCGAAGCCTGCGAAAACCGCCAGCTCGGCCAACGCTTCGCCGCCATCATCCGCAACCGCTGGCGCATCGCCCGACAAAGCGTCGGCCTGAGCGGCTTTAACGATATGTTCAGCAACGGCATCCAGCTGCTGCCGATTATCCTCCAAGCGCCGCGCCTGTTTGCCGGGCAAATCAAAATCGGCGACGTGCAGCAGACCGTCCAAGCCTTTGCCCGCCTGCAGAAAGCCCTCTCGTTTTTCCGCCTTTTCTACGAACAGTTTACCGCCTACCGCGCCCGCCTCGAGCGTTTGCACGGCTTTCTCCAAAGCACACGCGGGCAGCACGACGCGCCCAAGCCGGACACTCATCATATTTCAGACGGCCTCAAGCTGGAAAACCTCACGCTTTACCGCCATAACGGCGACATACTGCTCGGCGGTTTCAGCGTTGCCCTGCAAAGCGGCGATGCGCTGCTGATACAGGGCCCGAGCGGCTGCGGCAAAACCTCGCTGCTGCGTGCGCTGGCCGGGCTGTGGCCTTTCGGCAGCAGCGGCACGCTGCACACCCCGCCGCGTGCCGACATCCTGTTTATCCCGCAACGCCCCTACACCCCTCAGGGCACGCTGCGCGAAGCCGTGTGCTATCCCGATTTGCGCCCCGGCGATGACGAGCTGGCCGCCACCCTGACCCTTTGCCGCCTGCCGCATCTCGTCGCGCATTTGGACGAAACCGACGATTGGCAACACAAACTTTCGCCCGGCGAGCTGCAACGCATCGCCTTCTGCCGCGCCCTGCTCGCCCGCCCCAAAGTCATTCTGCTCGACGAAGCCACTTCCGCGCTGGACGAACCGACCGAAGCCCTGCTCTACCGCACGCTCCGCCGCACACTGCCGGATAGCATTATCGTGAGCATCGGCCACCGCAGCAGCCTGGCCGCCTTCCACAACCGCTTTGCCGAAATCGGAGAAGCCGACTGCGGATAAGGTCGTCTGAAAATGGCCGTCTGAAAATGGCCGTCTGAAAATGGCCGTCTGAAAATGGCCGTCTGAAAATGGCCGTCTGAAAATGGCCGTCTGAAAATGGCCGTCTGAAAAACGGGCGGGGAAATCAATGATTTCCCCGCCCGTTTTTCAGACGGCTTCCACCGTCATCTTCTATTCGTCAGCGCGACTGAATCGGAATCACGCGCGTACGGCTGCGTTTGGCGCCGCCTTCGCAGTAATTGGTTTTCACATAATCTTCGACAATCTGTAAAAACTCGGCAGCGATGTTGTCGCCCTTCAAAGTCACTTTGCGTTCGCCGTCCACATACACCGGGGCAACCGGTGTTTCGCCCGTACCCGGCAGGCTGATGCCGATGTCGGCCAGCTTGCTCTCGCCCGGGCCGTTCACCACGCAGCCCATCACGGCGACGTTGAGCGATTCCACGCCGGGATATTCGCTGCGCCATACGCTCATTTTCTGACGCAGGTAGTTTTGCACGTCTTGAGCCAGCTCTTGGAACACGGTACTGGTGGTGCGGCCGCAACCCGGGCAGGCGGTCACCATCGGGGTAAACGAGCGCAGCCCCATGGTTTGCAGGATTTCCTGACCGACGATGACTTCCTGCGTGCGCGGGCTGCCCGGCTCGGGGGTCAGGGAAATGCGGATGGTGTCGCCGATGCCTTCCTGCAGCAAAACCGACAAAGCGGCGGTGGAAGCGACGATGCCTTTGCTGCCCATGCCGGCCTCGGTCAAACCCAGATGCAGCGGATAGCGGCAGCGGCTGCCGAGTTCGCGATAGACTTGAATCAAATCCTGCACCGCGCTGACTTTGCACGACAAGATAATTTTGTCTTCCGGCAAGCCGAGGGCAACGGCTTTTTCAGCCGATTCCAGCGCGGAAACAATCAGCGCTTCTTTCATCACTTCTTCCGGCGGACGCGGCGTGGCGGATGCCAGGTTGGCATCCATCATGCGCTTGGCCAGGCTTTGGTCGAGCGAGCCCCAGTTGACGCCGATGCGTACGGCTTTGTCGTTTTCTGCGGCAGTGCGGATCATATAGGCAAATTTTTCGTCGCCTTTCACGCCTTTGCCGACGTTGCCGGGGTTGATGCGGTATTTCGCCAGTGCTTTGCCGCACTCGGGAAATTCGGCCAGCAGGCGTTCGCCGTTGAAATGGAAATCGCCCACCAGCGGCGTGGCATAGCCCATATCATCCAAACGGCTGCGGATTTCGGCCACTTTGGCGGCGGCTTCCGGGCTGTTGACGGTGATGCGTACCATCTCGGAGCCGGCATCGCTCAGCTCTTTGACCTGCTGCGCGGTGGCTTCGGCATCGGCGGTATCGGTATTGGTCATAGACTGCACCAATACGGGTGCTTCCGAGCCGATGGTAAGATGGTCGATTTTGACTTGGTGGGTGCTGCGGCGTGTGATTGTGTTCGTCATATCATATTCCTGCCCGCCAAAGCGGGTTTGTCCTGATGGGACACGGCGTGATGCGGCTTGGCCTGATGCCGTGTTATCCGAGCATATTTCCGACAGTTGCGTCAGCCGGCGGCCTGCCTGAGGGTTTGCAATTCTTCCGAATAAGGAAAGCGGCTTTCCAGCTCCGCTTCGCAGCGGTCTGCGGCTAAGATGTCGCCCGCCGCGCGGTAAATCTGCCAGCCCAGCAGCAAATCTTCTGCCGGCAGGCTGCCGGCGGCGGATTCGTAGCGGCGGAAATAATCCAGGGCTTCATTCAGACGGCCTTGCTGCATTTTCACGCGCGCCCAAGCCTTAAAAACGGGATAAAAGCCGGCATCGGCCGCCAGCGCGCGCTCGAAATAGGCATCGGCCAAGGCAAACTGCCCGGATTTGGCGCTGCAGATGCCTTTGTTGAGCTGGGCAACATAAGGCGTGGGATAAGTCGGGTCGGCCAGCGCTTTGTCAAAATAGGCGATGGCTTCGGCCGGCCGGTTTTGCATGCTGCACAAAAACCAGCCGTAGTTATTATTGGTTTCTGCGCGGTCGGGCTGAATAGCCAGGGCTTTTTGGAAGCTCTCCTGCGCTTTGTCGCCCACTTTTAAAAACTGGTAAATCTCGGCGCGCACCAGCCAGGCGTTTTCATTGCGGCTGTCGGCGGCCAGGGCTTCTTCGATGCTCGCGGTGGCCTGCCGGTAGTTTTGCGTCCGCATATATTCCAGCGCCAGCTGGGTTTTGATGTCCGACACCTGCGTCGCGCGCGCCCGCGCTTCCGACCCCAAAGGGTTGGCGCAGGCGGCGATGAGACAAACAGGCAATAAAGCCAACCAGCGTGATTTTGCCATAACCCGACCTTACTGCTCGACGATAATCTGCTGCCATTTCTGCTGGCGGCGGGTTTTGTCCTGCACCTGCCCGGCGAGCTGGCCGCAGGCGGCATCGATGTCGTCGCCGCGCGTTTTGCGTACGGTCACGACAAAGCCCGCCTGCTGCAGAATATCGCGGAACACGCGGATATTCTCCTGCGTGGAGCGGCGGTAGCCCGAATTCGGAAACGGATTGAACGGAATCAGGTTAAACTTGCAGGGCACGTCTTTCACCAGCTCGATCAGCTCGCGGGCGTGCTGGGCTTTATCGTTGATGCCGTCGAGCATCACATATTCAAAGGTAATAAAATCGCGCGGAGCTTTCGCCAGATAGCGTTGGCAGGCCGCCATCAATTCTTTCAGCGGGTATTTTTTGTTCAGCGGCACAATTTCGTCGCGCACCGCATCGTTGGATGCGTGCAGCGACACCGCCAGCGCCACCGGCATGGCATCGCGCAGGCGGTCCATCTGCGGCACCATGCCGGAGGTGGATACGGTGACGCGGCGGCGGCTCAGCCCGTAGCCGTGGTCGTCGAGCATGATGCTCAGGGCGGTAACCACATTGTCGAAATTGGCCATCGGCTCGCCCATACCCATCATCACCACATTGGAAATCACGCGCTCGTTTTTCGGGGTCACACCCATGGCTTTATTCGCCCACCAAAGCTGGCCGATGATTTCGGCGGCGGTCAGATTGCGGTTGAAACCCTGGCGGCCGGTGGAGCAAAACGTACATTCCAGCGCGCAGCCGACTTGCGAGGAAATACACAGCGTGCCGCGCTCGGCTTCGGGAATGAAAACGGTTTCCACGCCGTTGCCCGTACCCACGTCCAGCAGCCATTTGCGCGTGCCGTCTGAAGATTCCTGCGATGTCATCAGTTGCGGAATGCCGACCACGGCCTGCTCGTTTAGTTTTTGGCGCAGCGATTTGGCCAGATCGGTCATTTCGTCAAAATCGGCCGCGCCCGCCTGATGCATCCAGCGCATCACCTGCTTGGCGCGGAAAGGCTTCTCACCCATTTGGGCAAAATGCGCCGTCAATCCCGGCAGGTCGAAATTCAGTAGATTGGTTTTCATGTGTTTGTGTACTTGGTTCGGGCCGGCTGCCTGGTGCGGCAAGCGGCTGTTTGAAACTTTGCGCGGGCGGCGTTTGTACCCCGCCCAAGGCGGCGTGCCTGCGGCGGCACGCGGTTACAGTGAATTAAAATAAAAAAGCGACTTTGGCAACCTTGCGTCGGCGGCTCTGTATCTTGTTTATTTTATGTCACTATTTCACTTAAATTAAAAATCCGAATGGACAATCTGCGTATTTTTCAGACGGCCTACTACAGTCGAAGAACTGAATTT
>NZ_BCWL01000091.1 GCF_001592185.1 Bergeriella denitrificans NBRC 102155 | reverse complement strand
TTGAAACGGCTATACGATTTGTACACGGCCGTATCATCGGCTTAACTAAAAAGCCGTCTGAAAACTCAGGCTTTTACCCCCAAGTTTTCAGACGGCCTTTTCAATAGCACATCAAATCAGCATCAAACCAGCTTGCCGTTGACCCAGCTTTCCACGCCGTTCAACGCATCCGCCAGTTTCTCAACATCGCTACCGCCCGCCTGCGCCAAATCGGGGCGGCCGCCGCCTTTGCCGCCGATTTGTTCGGCCACGGTTTTGACCAAATCTCCGGCTTTGACTTTGGCGGTCAGCGGTTTGGATACGCCTGCGCACAGGGACACTTTGCCGTCGTTAACCGCGGCCAGCAACACCACGGCGTTGTCGGCTTTGCCGGTCAGATCGGTTACGATGTCGCGCAATGCGCCCGCTTCGGCATCGATTTGGGCGACGATGAGTTTGGCTGCACCCAAGTCTTTGGCGTTGTCAAACAAAGCCGCACCTGCGTGTACTGCCAGCTCGGATTTGGCTTTGGCCAATTCTTTTTCCAATGCTTTGGTTTGCGCGGCGTTGGCTTGGATTTTGGCCAATACGTCTTTTTCGGTTTGTGCTTTCACTTCGGCGATGATGTCTTTCACCAAACGCTCTTGGTTTTGCGCCCATTGCAAGGCGTTCAGGCCGGTGATGGCTTCGAGGCGGCGGATACCTGCGGCGATACCGCCTTCGCTGATGATTTTAAAGAGGCCGATGTCGCCAGTGCGCGCAACGTGGGTGCCGCCGCACAACTCGGTGGAGAAACCGCCCATGCTCAATACGCGCACTTCGTCGCCGTATTTTTCGCCAAACAGCATCATCGCACCGGCTTTTTGCGCGTCTTCCATGCTCATGATTTCCGCTGATACGGGTACGTTGGCCAAAATAGCGGCGTTCACGCGGCGTTCAACTTCGGCGATTTCCTCGGCCGTAACGGCCTGCGGGTGGGAGATGTCGAAACGGGTCAAATCGGCAGTCACCAGCGAGCCTTTCTGCTCGACGTGGCTGCCCAATACGTCGCGCAGGGCTTTGTGCATCAAATGGGTTGCGCTGTGGTTGCGCATATTGGCATTGCGGACATCGTTATCCACTTGCGCGGTAACCGCATCGCCCACTTTCAGACGGCCTGATACCTGCACGCCGAACTGGCCGAATACGGCGGCTCTGATTTTTTGCGTATCGCGTACTTCAAAGCGGTTTTCACCGGCAAAGATGAAGCCGACGTCGCCGATTTGGCCGCCTGATTCGGCGTAGAACGGCGTCAAGTCGATGACCACTGCGCCGGTTTCGCCCTCGGCCAGCTCATCCACCGCTTCGCTGCCTTGATAGAGCGCGATGATTTTGGCTTCGGTTTGGCGTTCGGTATAGCCTTTGAATTCGGTGTCCTGCCCCTCGTAAGCCAGCTGCGTGTCGGCTTTGAAACTTTGCGCGGCGCGGGCGCGGGCGCGCTGGGCTTCCATTTCGCGCTCGAAGCCTTCTTCGTCCAAATCGATACCCAATTCGCGCGCCATGTCGGCGGTGAGGTCATACGGAAAACCGTAGGTATCGTAGAGTTTGAACACATGTTCGCCCGGAATAATCAGCTTGCTGTTGGCAATATTCGCCTGCAGGTATGCTTCCAAAGCTGCTTTAACCGCCAGTGCTTCCGCATCCATTTCCGGCTTGGCGTCGGCCACAACGTCTTGTAAGTCGAACACGACGGTTTCGTTCAGACGGCCTTCCGCCTGCGGTGCGATGACAACGTGCTTCACGCCGCCGCTGTTGCGCGAAGCGGCGGTAAATTTCAGGCCGTCCGCAGTCTGCAGGCGCAAAGGTTCGGCCGAACCTTCGGCGGGCAGCAGGCTTTCCAGCTTCAGAAACTTCATGCCGTCCAACACTTTGCCGAACAGCTCCAAGCCGGTTTCCAGCGTTTGGCCGAAACGGGTTTCCTCGCCGCGCAGCGTTTCCATGATTTGGGTCTGCTTTTCTTTCAATTCGGGATAAGCATCGCCCATTTCTTTCACCAAATCGGGCACGAGCTTGTAGAAAAACGCGTTTTTCTGACCCAGCTTGTAGCCGTGGCGCACGGCGCGGCGGATAATGCGGCGCAATACATAGCCGCGGCCTTCGTTGCTCGGCATCACGCCGTCGGCAATCAGGAAAGAGCAGGAGCGGATGTGGTCGGCAATCACTTTCAGGCTCGGCACGTCCATGCTGAATTCGGTGCCGGTTTCGCGGGCAACGGCTTTGAGCAGACCTTGGAATAGGTCGATTTCATAGTTGCTGTGTACGCCCTGCATCACCGCCGCCATACGCTCCAAGCCCATGCCGGTATCCACGCTCGGCTTGGGCAGCGGATTCATATTGCCCTGCTCGTCGCGGTTGTACTGCATGAATACGCAGTTCCAGATTTCAATCCAACGGTCGCCGTCTTCTTCAGGGCTGCCCGGAATGCCGCCCCAGATTTCTTCGCCGTGGTCGTAGAAAATTTCCGAGCATGGGCCGCAGGGGCCGGTATCGCCCATCTGCCAGAAGTTGTCGGAAGCGTATTTCGCGCCTTTGTTGTCGCCGATACGCACGATACGGTCGGCGGGCATGCCGATTTCGTTCAACCAGATATTGTAGGCTTCATCGTCTTCGGCATACACGGTCGCCAAGAGTTTTTCTTTCGGCAGGTTCAGCCATTCTTTGCCGGTGAGGAAGCCCCAGGCGAAGTGAATCGCATCGCGTTTGAAATAATCGCCGAACGAAAAATTGCCCATCATTTCAAAGAAAGTGTGGTGGCGGGCGGTGTAGCCGACGTTTTCCAAATCGTTGTGTTTGCCGCCGGCGCGCACGCATTTTTGCGCGGTGGTGGCGCGGGAGTAAGGGCGCTTGTCGAAGCCGAGGAACACGTCTTTAAATTGGTTCATGCCCGCATTGGTAAACAGCAGGGTCGGGTCGTCGTGTGGCACGAGCGAGGAGGAGCGCACGATTTGGTGGCCGTGCTGTTGGAAATATTCGAGGAATTTCTGGCGCAGTTCGGAAGTAGTCATCATATACGGTTTGATTTTCTGGATATAAAGTGGCGGTTTTCAGACGGCTTTTTCTGCCGTATTCGGGCCATATCAGGCCGTCTGAAAAATGAAAAAAAGAATGTCGGTATCTTACCGCAAATCATGATTTCAGGCTATACGGGCGGCGGATTTTCCGCGCCGGTGAAATGCACCGCAAACGGCGGCTAAGCCGGTGCTGCACGCACGCCGCAGGGTATGACTTGACGCTTCATTCCGCTATATAATCTCAGCTTCTCTTTGCAAACGGCATGATGATGAATGTTTTAAGCCAAATCCGCTGGGCGGAAGTTTTTCTCGTAATCCATACCGTGGCGGCGCTGACCTGTATGCTGCGCGTGTTGTACAAACAGAAAAACATCGGCTCGACCTTTGCCTGGCTGATTATTCTGTTTCTGTTTCCCCTGTTCGGCACCATCAGCTACATCTTAATCGGCGAGCCGCGATTGGGTACGGCGCGCGCCAAGCGCACGGGCGAGATGAACCGCTTTTATCAGGTGTTTGTCGATAAATATCTGGCCGATATTTATTTGGACGTGGGGCGCAAGCTCAAAGAACGCTACCACGGCCTCAGCCAGGTGGCGGCTTCCGTAACCGGCCTGGGCGCGACCCGCAGCAATGCGATGAAGCTGCTTTCGACCACCGATGAGATTATGGACAGTATGCTGGCCGATATCGAAGCCGCCGAGCATTCCTGTATGCTCGCGTTTTACATTATTGACCCGAAAGGGCGGATTGAGACCTTGCTGGAAGCCGTTATCCGCGCCTCGGAACGCGGCGTGGACTGCGCGATTTTGGCTGACGGCGTCGGCAGCAGCGGCTTTTTCAAAAGCGGCTGGCCCAAGCGGCTGCGCGATGCGGGCGTAGAAGTCGAGTGCGCCCTGCCGGTGGGCATTTGGCGCACACTCTTTACGCGTACCGATTTACGCAACCACCGCAAAATCCTCGTGATTGACAGCAAAATCGGCTATACCGGCAGCTTCAACCTCGTCGATCCGCGTTTTTTCAAACAAGATTCCGGCGTGGGCGAATGGGTGGACGTGATGATGCGCTGCACCGGCCCGCTGGTGCTGGAGCTTTCCGCCGTATTTTTTGCCGATTTGGCAGTGGAAGACGATGAAAACCTGCAAGGCATCCAGCAATATCTGACCGAGCATCAAGACCGCATTCCCACCCTGATGCCCGAAAAAATGCGCCAGGGCGATGTGGTTGCCCAAGTCATTCCGTCTGCACCCGAGCAGGGCAGCCACGTGATTTACGAAACCATCATCAGCGCCATCCATGCCGCCAAGCGGCGCATCACCATCACCACGCCGTATTTCGTGCCCGACGAGCCGCTGCTGCTGGCGCTGACTGTAGCCGCCAAGCGCGGCGTGGACGTGACCCTGATTGTGCCGGCCAAAGTCGATTCGCTGATGGTGCGCTACGCATCGCGCGCCTATTACCCCATGCTGCTGGCGGCGGGCGTAAAAATCGCCGCATTCGAGGGCGGCCTGCTGCACGCCAAAACCCTGACCATCGACGACGATTACGCCTTGTTCGGCACGGTCAATATGGATATGCGCAGCTTTTTCCTTAACCTCGAAATCAGCCTGGCGATTTACGATGTGAATACCACCGCCGAAATCCACGCGCTGCAGCAAAGCTATCTGACCGCCAGCAGCTACATCAGCGCAGATACCTGGCTGCAACGCTCCAAATGGTGGGCGCTGGTGGAGAATACCGTAAGGCTGGTCAGCCCGCTTTTGTAGGTTGAGAATATTGCAAACTGAATGCAACTGTTTGTAGGGGCGGGTTTTACATCCACCCGCATGTTTCAATAGATTGACTTCGGGCGGGTGTGAAACCCGCCCCTACAATCGGTTTCCGGTGATTGTCTATTTTTTGCAAAAGGCTCAGGTTTCAATAATGAGAAAAAGCCGTCTGAATGTTTCAGACGGCTTTTTTGTGTGTAGGACGGGATGGGTGCGCGGGGATTTAAGTAGGTCGGATTCCCCTGAATTCGACAATCGGTTGCAAACCGATTAATTCGTGAATTTCGGCAAAGTTTGCCCTTGCGGGCAAATGTCGGATTCAGGGGAATCCGCCCTACGGGCTGTTTGTAGGGGCGGGTTTTATACCCGCCCGTGTGTTTCAATGTTTTGTAAGGGCAGGATAAGTGTTTGAAAGCTGTCTGAAAATCATAATTTTCAGACGGCTTTTTGATGCTGGGGCAGACATTGCATTTGGCTGCGGATTTAAAAATCTTGACGAATGTATGGGTAAGTTTTACGATTGAACCGATTGTGATAACACGCGGTCAGGCTGCAGAAGCAGCCGGCCGGTATCGGGTTGGTGCCGGGAGAGAAACAAGATATGAACAGCAAACAGAAAATCAAAGTAAGCGTTTTGGCCGTAGCGGCGGCATTGGCTTCGGTATCGCAAAGCGCATCGGCGGAAATAAGCGAGTTTAGCTGCGCAAATCCGACGGGTTGCCGCTATGTCTATAACTATGGTACGGGTAATGCTCAATGGCAATTTACCGATAAAAACTATGCTTGGCTGGAAGCGGTTAATAAACGCGAGTATACCGAGGATTTTTGGCAGGATGATATAGCACCTGCAAGCAATGGCCTCAAGGTTACCATTGCGCCCGGAACATACCAAAATCCCGCAGCAGACGGCCCGGGTTTTTATAAAGACACTTACAGTTGGGCGGAGGATTATCATCGTAGCGGCGGTGTTTTATTCGGTTTGCAGGGTAATTATGCCAACGCTAATCAAAATTCGGAGCTGAACATACCGGGTACGGTAGAAGCGGCTTTATATAACGGGTATGAAAGTGCGGACTTGATTTCTGTTTTTGCGGCCAATGCGAAGATTGAAAAAGGTGCGCGTCTGACAATCGGTAAAAGCTATGCGGAGCTGAATAATATCGATATCAGTGAATATTTTCCGAATTCGGATGCCGACGAGTATGAAAGCGGTACGGCAATCAGCATACGCGGGGACGACGGTAAACGTGTTGCACTCGATAATGCTGCGGATATTATTTTGAACGGCTCGGGTGCTCAGGGTATTTATGCGGATAAAGCGGATATAACTACACATGACCATACCATCGAATTAAACGGCTATTATACAACCGCTATTCAGCCCGGCTATGGATCAGTTATCACGGCCGATAATGTCCGTATAATCGGCGCAGGAAGCAAAGCCGTTGCTATTGTAGACGGCGTTGGCAGCCGGGTCACATTTAGCAACGGCACCATCGAACTAACCGGAGACGGTTCTGTTGCCGTAGCCATGGGTGAAGACAGACCGACAACGATAGACAACAGCAAAATTTCCGCAGACCGCGCGATTGTCAGCGTAGGTAGCGGAAGCCGTATTTCTCAGAGAATTTCCCTGAATAGCAGCGAAGTATCCGGAAAAAGCGCGCTTTTGGTGTTGAACCCGGCCGATATACCGGATTTGCCTGATTGGAAAGGAAACTTGGAAATCACCGCCGCCAACAGCCGCTTACACGGCGAGACCATATTGAATACGCAACAGGCTGCTGTCTCGAGCGATCGAAATGTGGTGCTCAATCTTGAGAAAGGCAGCGTATGGACGCTCAACGGCAACAGCGAGCTGGATATGCTGAATATTCAAGATTCGACCGTCAAATTTGATCCTACCGACGGTTTCCATACGCTGACCATCAACCGAAATTTAAGCGGCAACGGCACGTTTGACCTGAATACCGATTTGGCGCAGCAGCAGGGCGATAAAATCGTGGTGAAAGGTAGGGTTGCGGGCAAGCATACGCTGAATGTGTCCAATACCAAAACCGAAATTGCCGATGCCAAGTTGACGTTGGTGGAAACCGGCAGCAGCGGCGCGGATGCCTTTGTATTGGGCAACGAAGGGCAGGTTGTGCATGCCGGTAAATACCAGTATGCGCTGCAGCAGGAAAATCAGAATTGGGTGTTGGCGGCCAAAACCGCTACCGAGCAACCTGAGCCTGCGCCCGCACCTGAGACCGAGCCTGCAGCCGAACCGTCCGGTACTCAGCCCGCACCTGTGCCGGAAACCGCACAACCTGCGGCGGATACCGGCACAAGCATTAACGTAGCAAACGCTGCGGACAGCGGCGCAAGCACGCCAGCTATATCCGAAAATACAGCCGTTGAACAGAAAGACACCGCCGAAACCACCCAAACCACCGCGCAGCCGCCTTATCTGCTGAGCGCGTATGTCAACAACGCCGTAGCTAATGTACAGGCTGCGCGCCATGTTCTGCAGCAGCAGCGTGCAACCCTGGGCAGCCGTTTGCGCGCGCATCAGCAGCACAACCGTTTGAACGGCCTGTGGCTGCTGGGCGAAAGCAGCCGCAGCGAGCGCAAGGGCGGATACATCGGTGGGCTGGACGGCATCAGCAGCGGCTTCAAGCAAAATGTACGCGGCTGGCAGATGGGTTACGATTACCGCTTCACCCGCAGCTATGCAGGTGTGATGGCCGGCCAGAATTTCAGCGACATCGAATATACCGGCAGCGGATATTCAGACGGCAAGCTGAAAGCCGTCAGCGGCGGCCTGTATGCCGGTACTTCAAGCGAAAACGGCTGGTTCGGCAGTGCGGATTACCGCTATACCCGTTTCCATGCCGACGGCCAGTTTGAAAAAGACCGTTTCCATACGCACAGCGTCAGCCTGGCGGGCGGCAAACAGATTGCCTTAGGCGGCGCATGGTCGCTGGTGCCGCAAGCCGAAGTCAGCATCAGCCGCTTGTCTTCGGGGCGCTACCATAAAGCGGCCACCATCGCCGAAACACGCGCCGGTGCGGATATTCAGACGGCCTATGCGCTGGGCGGCGCAACACTCAGCTCGTATGCCGGTGCATATTATGTCGGCAGCCACGGCAATACCGATGCCCGCTTCAATGCAGACGACTTTAGCATCGCCCATGCAGGCAACCGTTTTGCCGCCCGAGCAGGCGTGCAGGCCGCTTTGTCGCCGTCGCATATCTTGAGCGCGGAAATCGAAGCCGAACGCGGCAACCGCATCCGTCGTGCTTATCAGGCCAATATCGGTTACCGCTATCAGTGGTAATGCGGTCATATTGAAAAAAAGCCTGCCCGGAATGGGTAGGCTTTTTTTCAGACGGCTTTGGGAGATGGATATTCTGCTGCGCTTTTGTTTCTTCGTTTGGTTTTGTATAGTCGAATAACACAGAATAGGACAAGGTAGCGAAGCCGC
>NZ_BCWL01000090.1 GCF_001592185.1 Bergeriella denitrificans NBRC 102155 | reverse complement strand
AGCAAGGCGAAGCAACGCCATACCATTCTTATTTTAAATGACCATATATATAGCCGAAGAAATTAATGCCTACCGCAGCAGGCTTTGTATTTTTTACCGCTGCCGCAGGGGCAGGGGTCGTTGCGGCCGGTTTTTTCGCCGTCGCGGCGCACGGTTTGCGGTTTGTTGAGCAGGGTGTGCCAGTAAACGGCGATGTCCAGCAAAACGTGCGGCAGGTCGGCCTCCAGGCGGGCGAGGTCTTTTTCGCTCAGGGAAACGATGCCGTCTTCCTCGTCGTAGATGCCTCCCAGCGCCATAATCGGGAAAAACAGGTCTTCAAATTCGTCTTGGCCGACGCTGGCAAACCAGTCGGTCGGTACGGTATCCAGCGCATACAGATAGGCGTTGCACCAGGTATAAACATCGGCAGTGCCGTCGCCGTCTTCATAAAGCCACATTTCAGGCAGGGTCTTTTCCGCCAGCGAGCATTTCATGCTGTCGGCCAGCGACAAAACCAGCGTTTCGACTTCGGCGCGTTCTTCATCGCTAAACAGTGCATCGCCCAAAATTTCGGGCAGCCAGCCGACGCTTTCCAGCGCATCGGGGCCGCTGACGAGGGCGAGCATAAAGGCCTGCACTTCGTCGCAGCGCATGGTGTTGTGGGTTTCGGATTTTTCGTCGAGCAGTTCGGCCAGGCGGGTGTAGGCGGCTTCATCGAAAGCGGATTGCATAATGTTTCCTTATGGGTTGGCGGGGTGTGCAAGCGGCAGGCGCTGGCGCATTTGTTCAAACAGGCAAACCGTAGCGGCCATTGCGACATTAAGCGATTCGGTCTGCCCCAACATGGGGATTTTCACGGCGCAATCGGCGGCGGCTAAGGTTTCCGCGCTGACGCCGCTGCCTTCGTTGCCGAAAATCCAAGCGGCGGGCGCGCGCAAATCCAGCTCGTACAGCCCGCTGTTGCGCTGCGCGGAGAGGGCGGTGGCGTAAACGGGGTGGCGGTAGGCTGCGGCCCACTCCCGGGCGGGAACGCGGGTGCTGATGTCCAGCAGAAAGTGTGCGCCCATGCCGGCACGCAAGACTTTGGGCGACCAGATGTCGGCGCAGTCTTGGGTGAGCAGCAGCTTGCGGATGCCGGCGGCGGCGGCGCTGCGGATGATGGTACCGACGTTGCCCGGGTCTTGCACGCGCTCGAGCAAGACGCAGTCGCCTTCCTGCGGCGGCGGGGTTTCGGCGGGTATTTCAATCAGCGTCATGACTTCTTCGGCTTCGGTGAGGCTGGTGATTTTTGAGAGCGCGCCGTCGGCAATCAGGGTGAGCCGCTCTTCGGGCAGCGCGGCAATGGCGGCCTGCAGCTCGGTATGTTGCGCCTGTTTTTCGGGCAGATACACCTGCAGCGGCTGCCGGCCGGTTTCCAGATAGGTTTTCAGCAGATGGATGCCTTCCAAAACGGTTTGGCCGGATTCGCGGCGGGCGCGGGCGCTGCCCAGCAGCTTGGCCAGATGCTTGAGCTGCCCGTTGTGGGCGGAGGTAATCATTTTCATAACCCCATTATATAAAAAGCCGTCTGAAAAACAAGCGCAATCAGGCATCCCGCTGTTTTCAGACGGCTTTTGCACGCTGCGGCCGGGAGTAGGCGTGCTTTCCCTTGTTTCAGACGGCCTTTGGTATTAACATTCGGCTTGGGGTGCAGCCGGGCTGCATCCGTATTGTCCGAAACTCTCAGGAAAACCCCATGAGCGATATCCCGACCATTACCCCGGCCGTCAAAGCCGGCATCCTTGCCGAAGCGCTGCCCTATATCCGCCGTTTTTCCGGCTCGACCATCGTTATCAAATACGGCGGCAACGCCATGACCGACCCCGCGCTGAAAGAAGGCTTCGCGCGCGATGTGGTGCTGCTGAAGCTGGTCGGCATCAATCCGGTGATTGTGCACGGCGGTGGCCCGCAGATTAACGAGATGCTCAATAAAGTCGGCAAAGAAGGCGTGTTCGTACAGGGTATGCGCGTAACCGACAGCGAAACCATGGACATCGTGGAAATGGTGTTGGGCGGACATGTCAACAAAGAAATCGTGTCGATGATTAATACCCACGGCGGTAAAGCGGTGGGCGTCACCGGGCGCGACGGCCATTTTATCAAAGCCAAAAAACTCTATATCAATACGCCCGAGCGCAACGGCGTGGACATCGGCCAGGTCGGCGTGGTGGAAAGCATCGACACTTCGCTGGTGCAGGGCCTAATCGACAACGGCCAAATTCCCGTGGTTGCCCCCATCGGCGTAGGCCGCAACGGCGAAGCCTTTAATATCAATGCCGATGTGGTGGCCGGCAAGCTGGCGGAAGAACTCAATGCCGAGAAGCTGCTGATGATGACCAACATCACCGGCGTGATGGACAAAGAAGGCAATCTGCTGACCAACCTCACTCCGAAGCGCATCGACGATTTGATTGCCGACGGCACGCTCTACGGCGGTATGCTGCCGAAAATCAGCTCCGCCCTCGAAGCCGCAGTCAACGGCGTGAAAGCTACCCACATCATCGACGGCCGCGTGCCGAACGCGCTGCTGCTGGAAATCTTTACCGACTCCGGCATCGGCTCGATGATTTTAGGGCGCGAGCCGGGGCAATAGGCCGTCTGAATTTCCGATATCACGATAAGAAAGCATTATGCAAATCATCCATACCGTCCAAGCCCTGCGCGAATGGCGTAAAACCGCAGGCCGCGTCGCCTTTGTGCCGACCATGGGCAATCTGCACGAAGGCCATATGGCACTGGTGCGCGAAGCCAAAAAACACGCCGACAGCGTGGTTGTCAGCATCTTCGTCAACCGCCTACAGTTCGGCCAGGGCGAAGATTTCGACAAATATCCGCGCACCCTGCAGCAGGATGCCGACAAACTGGCTGCCGAGGGCGTGGCCGTGGTGTTCGCGCCCGACGAAAAAGAGCTGTATCCCCGCGTCGAGCAGCGTTACAACGTCGAGCCGCCGCATCTGCAAAACGAATTGTGCGGCAAATTCCGTCCCGGCCATTTCCGCGGCGTCGCCACTGTCGTGACCAAGCTCTTCAATATCGTCGCGCCCGATGCCGCTTGCTTCGGCAAAAAAGATTATCAGCAGCTGGCTGTGATTAAAGGCTTTGTCGAAGACCTGAATTTCAATATCGACATCATTCCCGTGGACACCGGTCGCGCGCCCGACGGCCTGGCCTTATCCAGCCGCAACCAATATCTGAGCGAAGCCGAGCGCGCCGAAGCCCCGCGCCTGTACCGCGAGCTGCAGCAGGCCGCCGCCGCCCTGAAAAGCGGCGCAACCGATTATGTCGCCATCGAAACCGCCGCAACGGATGCACTAACCGCCGCCGGCTGGTCGGTCGATTACTTTGAAATCCGCCACGCCGACAACCTGGCCGTTGCCCGCGCCGGCGATAAAAAACTGGTCGTCCTCGCCGCCGCCCGCCTGGGCAGCACCCGCCTGATTGATAATTTGGAAGTCACGCTGGTGTAGCAGCGCAAGTAAAGGCCGTCTGAAAAAAGCCGTCTGAATATCACTTGCTGAGCGCTGCAAGCGATATTCAGACGGCTTTTTTCTACAGGCGGTTTTTCAGACGGCCTTTTGCGGCTGTGCAGGATTTAAATTGCGTATTCGATTAATTCGTTTTGGCCGAACACGTAAACCTGCTTGGGCGAGAGCGACAGCGTTTTGCCGACGGCCAAGTCCAAGCGGGCGGCGTCGCTGCCGGCGAGGGTGATGTGTACGTCCTGCCCGCCGTGTTTGACGGTGACGTGCGTCAGTGCGCCGACGGCGTGGATTTTTTCAACCGCTGCGGTAATCATGGCGCGGTCGGCTTCGGCAAGCTGCCATTCGTGCGGGCGAATGTAGCCGACGGCGGTTTGATCCTGCCATTTGTATTGTTTTTCCAGCGGCCAAGAGAAGTTTTGATAGTGCCATGCGCCTTTTTCGATGCGGCCTTCGAAGGCGTCGGTTTCGCCGAGAAACTCGGTGACGAAGGCGTTTTCCGGGCGGCGGTAGATGGCTTCGGCGCTGCCGGTCTGCTCGATTTTGCCGTGGTTCATCACCACGATTTCGTCGGATACTTCCAGGGCTTCTTCTTGGTCGTGGGTGACTAAGATGCTGGTTACGCCCAGGTTGTGGTGGATGTCGCGCAGCCAGGTACGCAGCTCTTTGCGGACTTTGGCGTCAAGTGCGCCGAAAGGTTCGTCGAGCAGCAGCAGCTTGGGTTCCACCGCCAATGCGCGGGCGAGGGCGATGCGTTGGCGCTGGCCGCCCGAAAGTTGGTGCGGATAGGCTTTGGCCAGGTGCGAAAGTTGCACTAAGTTTAAAAGCTCTTCCACTTTGGCGCGGATTTTTTCTTTGGACGGGCGTTCGGAGCGGGGCAATACGGTCAGGCCGAAGGCGATGTTGTCGAACACATTCATGTGGCGGAAGAGGGCGTAGTGTTGGAACACGAAGCCGACTTTGCGGTCGCGCACATGTTTGCCGGTAACGTCTTGGCCGTCAAAAAGAATCTTGCCGCCGTCTGAATTTTCCAGACCGGCGATGATGCGCAGCAGCGTGGTTTTGCCGCAGCCGGAAGGCCCGAGCAGCGACACCAGCTTGCCGGTGGGGACATTGAGGTTGATGTTTTTCAGCGCGTGGAAGTTGCCGAAATGTTTGTTCAGATTTTCGATGGTGATGCTCATGCGTTTCTCTCCGCCGCTGCGAGTTTTTTCTCTTGCGTTTTGGTGATGATGTTTTGGACGGCCAGCGTCGCCAGCGCCAGCAGCGCCAATACGCCCGACAGGGCAAACGCGCCGGTAAAGTTGTATTCGTTGTAGAAGATTTCGACCAGGAGCGGAATGGTGTTGGTTTCGCCGCGGATGTGGCCGGACACCACGCTCACCGCGCCGAATTCGCCCATCGCGCGGGCATTGGTCAGAATCACGCCGTAGAGCAGCGCCCATTTGATGTTGGGCAGGGTGACGCGCCAAAACATCTGCCGGCCGCTTGCGCCGAGAATCAGCGCGGCTTGTTCTTCGCTGTCACCCTGCGCCTGCATTAACGGAATCAGTTCGCGGGCGACGAAGGGAAAGGTGACAAACAGCGTGGCCAGAATAATGCCCGGAATGGCAAAAATAATCTGAATGCCCTGCGCTTCCAGCCAGCCGCCCAGCGCGGTATGCGCACCAAACAGCAGCACAAACATCAAACCGGCCACCACGGGCGACACGGAAAACGGCAAGTCGAGCAGGGTGGTCAAAAGCTGCTTGCCGCGAAAATCAAAGCGGGTCAGCAGCCAGGCCATCGCCACGCCCAATACGGCGTTGACGGGTACCACAATCGCAGCGGTAATCAGCGTTAATTTAATGGCCGACCAGGCTTCCGGGTCGGTCAGCGATTGGACATATAAATCCCAGCCGCCTTTCAAGGCTTCGTAAAACACCGCGACCAGCGGAATCACCAGCATAATCAGCAGGAAAAACAACGCCGCGGCAGTCAGCGCGATTCTCAGCCAGCGCGGTTCGGTCAGATTGGGGTTGGAAGAGTGGGTTTTCATGGTTCGGCTCTTGTGTTTTAACGTTTCAGGCGTAAAGGCCGTCTGAAAAAAAGATGGCGGCAGAGAGGTGATGTCGTTTTCAGACGGCCTAGGCTTTCGCCCCCGCCCGCTTGCTCAACGCCCACTGCATGATATTGAGTGCAAATAAAATGGCAAACGAAATCATCAGCATAAACAAGGCCACGGCGGACGCGCCCTGTACGTCAAACTGCTCCAGTTTGCCGGTAATAATCAGAGGCAGGATTTCGGACACCATCGGAATATTGCCGGCAATGAAAATCACCGAGCCGTATTCGCCAGTTGCGCGGGCAAACATCATGCCGGATCCGGTCAGCAGCGCGGGGGTGATTTCCGGCAGCAGCACGCGGCGGAAGGTGGTGAAGCGGTTTGCGCCCAAAGTGGCGGCGGCTTCCTCATATTCGCCGGAAAGTTCTTCCAAAACCGGCTGCACCGCCCGCACGATAAAGGGCAGGCTCACCACAACCAGCGCAATCCAAATGCCGATAGGGGTAAAGGCGATTTTGATGTCGAAAGGTGCAAACAGGCTGCCGATCCAGCCGTTGGGTGCGTAGAGTGTGGCCAGCGCGATGCCGGTAACCGCTGTGGGCAGCGCAAACGGCAAATCGACCAGCGCGTTGGCCAAGCCTTTGCCCGGAAACTCGTAGCGCACCAATACCCATGCCACCAGCGTGCCGAACACGATATTGGTCAGCATGGCGTAAAACGACATTTTCAAACTCAGCCACACCGCCGCCAAGACGTTCGGCTCGGCGATGGTCTGCCAAAACGCCGTCCAGCCGATTTCGCCGGCTTTTGCCGCCATCATGGCAAAAGGCAGAATCACCAGGAGCGACAGGCACAATACGGTCAGGCCGAGGCTGATTTTGAAGCCGGGCAATACGCTGGGGGTTTTGAGAAGGAACATGGACGGCATTTCGGGAATTTCACGATAAGCGGCACTTTAGCAAGGCCGTCTGAAAAAGGGAAAGAATGGTTGGTTTTAATCAAAGAGAAAATAGTTATATTGCTTGGTGAGGGTGGTAATAAAAAGCCGTCTGAAAAATACAGATATTCCTATCCTATTTTTCAGACGGCTTTTTTTCAGACGACCATCAGGCTTAAACGGCCTGTACGGTAAACGGAATATCCGTTTTCTGCCATTGCGCGCTTTCGTAGGCCAGCGCATCGGCAATCAGCGGGTGGGCTTCCAGCCAGGCGCCGTCAATCCGCAGTACGAAGCCTGCACCCGCGCTGTCGGAGCGCAGCTGCATCAGGGCGGGCAGTGCCAGGCGGGTGCGTGCGCGGCAGAAAAGCGCGGCCAGGCGCAGCGATAAAATGGCATACCACTGCATTTCGTTGCGGCCGACGATGTCGGTCATTTTCTTCACATCGCCGCGATGACCCAAGACCAGCTGCGACACCATGCTCTGCTCTTTGCGGGAAAAGCCCGGCATATCGGCGTTTTCCAAGATATAGGCGGAGTGTTTGTGGTAGCCGGTGTGGGCGATGTCGGTGCCGATTTCGTGCAGGCGGCCGGCCCAGCTGAGAAACTGCTGCCAAGTGGCCAAATCCTGTACCGGCACATTGCGCGCCAGGCAGAGGCTTTCCATGAATTTCTGCGCGGTTTCGGCCACGCGGTCGGCCTGGTTGAGGCTGACGTGGTAGCGTTTTTGAAATTCGGCGGTGGTCTGCTCGCGCATATCTTCGTTGAGCTGGCGGCCGATTAAATCGTAAAACACGCCGTCGCGCAGCGCGGCTTCGGTGACGGTCATTTTTTGGATGCCCAGCTCTTCAAAAGCGGCCATCATCACGGCCAGCCCGCCGGCAAAAACTTCCACACGCTCGGCTTTCAGGTTTTCAAATTTGGCTTTTTTGACCGAGCCGCCGGCGACGATGCGTTCGGCCAGTTTTTTCATGCCTTCATAAGTGATGTCGGCGGGTTGGGGATATTCGGCGGCCAATACGTCGCGTATGGATTTGGCCGAGCCGGAAGTACCGATGGCGAAATCCCAGCTGGTTTTCCGCATCATTTTGCTGATGCGCTGGATTTCGTTGCGCGCGGCGGAAATGGCGGCCTGGAAATCTTTGGCGCTGATTTTGTCGCGGAAAAAGCGCAGGCTGTAGGTCACGCAGCCCAACGGCAGGCTTTCGGTGTGTATCGGCTTCAAATCGGAGCCGATAACGAACTCGGTCGAGCCGCCGCCGATGTCGATAACCAGCATTTTGTCGCCGTTGGGCGGCAGGGTGTGCACCACGCCGGTATAAATCAGGCGGGCTTCCTCGCGGCCGGCGATGACTTCGATGGGAAAGCCCAGTGCGGCTTCGGCTTTGGGGATAAACTGATTGATGTTTTTGGCGACGCGGAAGGTGTTGGTGGCGACCACGCGCACCTGCTCGGGGCTGAAGCCGCTCAAACGCTCGCCGAATTTGGCCAGGCAGTCTAGGGCGCGGGCTTGCGATTCTTCACTCAGGATTTTGTTTTCGTCCAGACCGGCGGCAAAGCGCACCATCTGCTTGAAGGAGTCAATGACTTTGAGCTGGCCGTTGTTGTTGGCGCAGATTTGCAGGCGGAAGCTGTTGGAGCCTAAATCGACGGAAGCGAGCAGGGGGGCTTGGGGGACGGTCATAATCAAATACCAATCGTCGGATAGAAACGGGTGTAATGTTACTCTGAGTGAAAAAGCCTGTCATCCCTTATAGTCGGAGAACTTAAATCCTGCTACGGCGTTGGCTCGCCCGACT
>NZ_BCWL01000089.1 GCF_001592185.1 Bergeriella denitrificans NBRC 102155 | reverse complement strand
TCCCATTCTTATTTTATTCGACTATATCAGCAGAATACCGGAAAAACCAAACCGCCCGGCCAGTCAAAAGCCGTCTGAAAAATGCTCAAATTTTCAGACGGCTTTTGCATCTTATCGTCACTTCATCAGCTTGATACGGCACTGCTGCGCCTTATCTCAACCCAACGCAACGACAATCCGTTTGCCACGGATAAACCGCCGGGGCTTATCCGCGCGTGCTTGCGTTAAATATATTCGACCGAAATAATGTCGTATTCGCGCACGCCGCCCGGCGCCTGCACTTCCGCCACATCGCCCTCTTCTTTGCCGATTAAGGCGCGGGCAATCGGTGAGCCGACGTAAATCTTGCGCTCTTTGATGTCCGCTTCGTCTTCGCCGACGATTTGGTAGGTCACCTGCTCTTCGGTTTCCAGGTCTTCCAGCGTCACGGTAGAGCCAAATACGATTTTGCCCTCGGCGTGGATTTCCGCAGGGTTAATCACATGGGCAACAGAGAGCTTGTGTTCCAGCTCGGCAATGCGGCCTTCGATAAAGCCCTGGCGCTCTTTGGCGGCTTCGTATTCCGCATTTTCCGACAAATCGCCGTGCGAACGCGCTTCGGCAATCGCCTCGATGACCTCCGGACGGGCCACGCTTTTCAAATGTTGCAGCTCCTGTTTGATTAACTCCGCACCACGGACGGTCAAAGGAATTTTTTGCATTTCAATTCTCCGTAAAAGCGTGTTTCCGCTTTTGCAGCCGAACAAAACCAGAACACGGCAATCATGCCGTATCACGCTGATTTTAAATGGCTATATATTATCGTATTGCCCCGCCCGGCCGCAGCCGCCGCAGGCGTAAAAATACAAGCCGCCAAACAGGCGGCTTGTGGGATAGCAAGGATGCGGGCTATTGTACCAAAAACATTGGAAACCGCAATGATTAATACGGTTTTTAACACATCGTTTTTGAGAACACATTGTCCCGCCGACAGGCAGGCTACCCGCCCATCCATTCGGCGCACAGGCTTTTCAGTATGCCGTCCAGCTCCCGCTGGGTGCGCGTCAGTGCGCGTTTGGCGGGCGTGGCCAAAAACAGGCGGCTGATAAAAGTCGGCGCTTCAATCGGAATCACGCGGATGCGGTCGCTGTGTTTCATCACTTCCAGCGCGTAGCGGGACTGTATGGAATAGCCCATGCCCTCGGCCACCAGCTGCAGCATGGTTTCCACGCTGTCGATTTCCAAAATGATATTGGGGCTCAGATTGTGTCTGGCCATTTCCTGCTCGACCAGCAGCCGGAAGGTATTGGGCACGGAAGGCATAATCAGCGGCAACTGCGCCAGATGTTCCGCCGTCAACACCGCCCCCTCGGGAAAACCGGCATCTTCCAGCGGCGCAATCAGACACAGCCGTTCTTCGCACACCAGGCTTTTATCGATTTCGGCGGAATACGGCGGGTCATACAGCAGCGCCATATCGACTTTGCCCTGCTGCAGGCGGTCTTGCAGCTGGTTGCTCAAGCCCTCGGTAATCCGCAGCCGCGCATCGGGCAAATCGGCTCGGAAACGCTGAATCAGGGGCAGCGACAGCAGCTTGGCCGGCGTCGGCGGCAGCCCCAGCACAATATGGCCGCCCAGCTTGCCGCTGTTGAGGTTCAAATCTTCCTGTATCAGCTCGATTTGCTGCAGAATAATGCGGCAGTGCTCAAGCAGGATGCGCCCCGATTCGGTCAGCGACACCCCGCGGCCGTGGCGGGTCAGCAGGCTTTGGCGCAGTTCGATTTCCAGCAGGCGGATTTGGCGGCTCAACACGGGCTGCGCCACGCCGAGCACATCGGCCGCGCGCGTGTAGCTGCCCTGCTGGGCGACGTATTGGAAATATTTGAGTTGTTTTAAATCCATGTCTTTCTCTGATGCAGGCTTGAGTGCTTACTGTACCACAAAAAACACCCCTGCCCGGCGGCTTCGGCACTTCGGCAAAGAAATGTAACGGCGGAGGCCTTGCACCCGATGCGGCTTTAACGCAGGCGCAAAGTCTGCCGCCACGCCGTTTTTGCTATACATTTTTGTTATAACTGCTAGTTATCTGGCCATCTTTCTAAACAAATCTTTACCGCCAATAATGGACTACATCGAATAACAAACCGTTCTACAGAGGAAAACCATGCCCGCCCAAACCGCCGTTCCCGCCATGCTGATGCGCGGCGGCAGCTCCAAAGGTCTGTTTTTCGCCTTAAGCGATCTGCCCGCCGATGAAAACGTACGCAACCGTGTTTTGCTGGCCGCTATGGGCTCGCCCGATACGCGCCAAATCGACGGCGCGGGCGGCGCGCATCCGCTGACCAGCAAAGTCGGCATGGTTGCGCCAAGCGAGCAGCCCGGCGTGGATTTGGAATTTCTGTTTGCCCAGCTGCAGCCGAGCAACGATACCGTCGATACCCGCCCCAACTGCGGCAATATGCTGGCCGCCGTCGTGCCTTTCGCCTTGGAAAAAGGCATGATTCAAGCGCAGCCTGGCGAAACGACCGTGCGCGTATTGACCCTGAATACCGGCATGCTCAGCGACATCACGGTGCAAACACCCGACGGCATTATCCAATATGAAGGCCAAGCGAAAATCGATGGCGTGCCCGGCACATCCGCGCCCATCCGTATCCGCTTTTTGGACACCGAAGGCTCGGTTGCCGGCAGCCTGCTGCCGACAGGCAATGCCTGCGACGTGTTCGACATCGAAGGCTTCGGCGCACTAGAAGCCACCTGCATCGACAACGGCATGCCCATGGTTTTGGTACGCGCCGCCGATCTCGGCCGCAGCGCCTATGAAAGCGTGGCGGATCTGAATGCCGATACCGAACTGAAAACCACGCTGGAAAAGCTGCGCTTGGCCGCCGCGCTCAAAATGGGCTTGGGCGACGTATCCGCCAAAAACTATCCCAAAATGTGCCTGCTGAACGCACCGCTGCACGGCGGCGCCGTACATACCCGCTGCTTTATTCCGCACGTCTGCCATGAAGCCGTCGGCGTATTGGCCGCAGTCACCATCGCCACCGCCTGCGTGATGCCGGAAAGCGTGGCCGCCGGTTTGGCCGTTACCCCCGATTTGAGCGCCCTTTCCATCGAACATCCGAGCGGCGAATTCAGCGTGGCGCTGGAAACCGACCCTCAGGGTAAAGTCCAGGGTGCGGCGCTGATCCGCACCGCCCGCAACATCATGCGCGGCGAAGTGATGATTCCTTCGTCCGTGTGGAACGGCAGTTGAGTGCCGCGCAGGCCGTCTGAAAATGGCGCCTGGCCGATTAGCATTTGCATCATCTTTATCTTATTTTTGTGATTTTTTATTGCACAAAAAAAGCCGGTTAATGTAAATTAACAGACTTATTCCAAAATAATTACTCAATAAATACAAAACAGGCACAAACTGCGCCGTTTTCAGACGGCCTGCCCGCCCAAACACACACACTCAAACCCCGCCCGCCACGGGTAAACCCAAGCTGGCGGCGGGACATTCTACAAACGACAACATCCAAAGGAGCAGCTTCATGAACATCGACGGCAACACCCAAGTCATCGCCCACATCGGCTACCCCACCCATACCTTTAAATCGCCGATGATTTACAACCCCTATTTCGCCGCTGAGGGCATCAACGCTCTGGTTGCCCCGTTTGCCTCCCAAGCGGATGCCTATCCCGATTTTTTACGCGCCATCTTCTCTTGCGGCAACGTCATCGGCGCTTTGATTACCATGCCGCACAAAGTCTCCACCGTCGGCCTGGTTGACCGCCTGACCCCGACCGCGCAAATCGCAGGCTCGTGCAATGCGGTGCGTCGCGGCGCAGACGGCAAACTCGAAGGCGATATGTTCGACGGCGAAGGCTTTGTGCGCGGTGTGCGCCGCAAAGGTTTCGCGCCCGAGGGCAAATCCGCGCTGGTGGTCGGCTGCGGCGGCGTGGGTTCGGCGATTGCCGCTTCTCTGGCTGCGGCAGGCGTTGCCCGCTTGGCCTTGTTTGATGTCAACAACGATTCCGCCGAAGCGCTGGCAGGCCGTCTGAAACAGCATTACACCGCTTTGGAAGTCGTTTGCGGCAGCAACGACCCCGCCGGTTTCGATTTGGTGGTCAACGCCACGCCGCTGGGCATGTATGAAGGCGACCCGATGCCTATGGATGTCGAGCGGATTGCGCCGACGACGTTTGTCGGCGAAGTGGTGCTGAAAAGCGAAACCACCGCTTTCCTGGCCGCCGCCCAAGCCCGCGGCTGCAAAACCCAAATCGGTACGGATATGCTGTTCGAGCAGATTCCGGCCTATCTGGAATACTTCGGACTGCCCACCACCACCGCCGACTATCTGCGCGAAGTCGCCAAAATCCAATACTGATTTTTCAGACGGCCTGCGCGGGCAGTTGTGGCAGGCCGGCTGATGCGAAATAGAAAAACAGCGATACCTTAGGAGAAAACCATGTCGCAAAACTCCCATGAAATCAATGTCCGCGAGCTGCTCGACGGCCGCGGCGTAAGCACCTACCAGAAGCTGGTGATTTTTCTCTGCTTCCTGATCGTCGTGATGGACGGCTTCGACGTCGTGATTATGGGCTTCGTCGGCCCCAGCCTGAAAGACGCTTGGAATCTGACCAACAACGACTTGGCGCCGGTACTCAGCGCCGCCCTCTTCGGCCTGACGTTCGGTGCGCTCACCGCCGGCCCTTTGGGCGACCGCTTCGGCCGCCGCAAAGTCTTGATTGTCAGCGTGTTTATTTTCGGCCTCTTTACGCTTTTGGTCGCCTATGCCACGCAGATTTGGCACATGATTCTGTTCCGCTTTATCGCCGGTTTCGCCATGGGCGGCATCATGCCGATGGTGGCAACGCTGGCCAAAGAATATTCGCCTGAAAAACGCAGCGCTCTGCTGGTGACCATCGTCTTTGCCGGCTTTACCGTCGGCGCGGCGGGCGGTGGCTTCCTGGCAGCCTGGATGATTCCGCTGTGGGGCTGGGAAAGCGTCTTCATCTTCGGCGGCGTTGCCCCGATTTTGCTGAGCGTGTTCATGATTTTCAAACTGCCTGAATCACTGGCGTTTATGGTGCACAAAGGTGCCGACCGCGCCGCCATCCGCAAAATCGTCGAATGGTGCGCCCCGGGTTCGACCACCGAGCACAGCACGTTTTTCATCCCCTCGCCCGCAACCGTGCAGGCCGATGCCAACCCGATTAAAACCATTCTCAACAGCCACTATGCCAAAGGCACGGTGTTATTGTGGATTATCTACTTCAGCCATCTGTTCCTCGTCTATCTGCTGGGCAGCTGGATGCCGACCATGATTAAAGAATCGGGCATGGATGCCGCGCAAGCGTCGATTATTGCAGCCATGTTCCAACTGGGCGGCCCGCTCGGATCGATTATGCTGGGTTGGTTTATGGACCGCTTCGAGCCGCACCGCGTATTGGCCATCTCCTACTTCAGCGGCGCACTCGTGCTGGTATGGATGAGCAACCTCGGCCCCGAATACCTGCTGCTCTGCCTGACCTCTTTCTACATCGGCGCAGCGTTTAACGGCGGCGGCACAGGCATGAATGCCCTGTCAAGCAACTTCTTCCCGCTCTCCGCCCGCGCCACCGGCAACAGCTGGATGCACGGTATCGGCCGCACCGGCGCGATTATCTCCGCCTTTGCCGGCGCCTGGATGCTGAACGCAGGCTGGGACTTCTCCACCGTTGCCCTCGCCCTGACCGTTCCCGCATTAATCAACACTGCGGCGCTGACCTGCAAATACTTTATCTACCGCAACAGCAAAGAAGCATAAAGCGGCACATACCACCAACGGCTCTCCTTCCGGCAGAGCCGTTTTCTGCCGTTTAACCGCCTGCTTCGTCACGCAAAACCGGAACGGGCAACGCACTGCGTATTACTGCTCCAAACAGCGGCGTATATATAGTTGGAAAAATTAAATTCTGATACAAGGCGAGCCGGTGCCGGAACAGAAATTACTCTCCGACTATATATTGAACGACATCATCGCAGGATAAACATCCGCCTTGTATGACTTTACACTTAATTCCACTATAATTCCGAAAAAGCCTGCGGTTTCCCCAAACGCAGGCCGTCTGAAAAACGCATGATTTTCAGACGGCCTATACACCGCAGCCCCAATGACTTTACAGCCGCCATGCCCAAAAGCGGCCGACGCACACCTTCATTCCACGGAGTACCCATGAAACACTGCATTGCCACCGTCTCCCTCAGCGGCACGCTGCCCGAAAAGCTGCGCGCCATTTCCGCCGTCGGCTTCGAGGGCGTGGAAATTTTTGAAAACGACCTGCTGTATTTCGACGGCTCGCCCGCCGACATCCGCAAAATGTGCGAAGATTTAAACCTCAAAATCATGCTGTTTCAGCCGTTCCGCGATTTTGAGGGCGGGCCGCGCAGCAAGCTGGCGCAGCAGATTAACCGCGCCGAGCGCAAATTCGAGCTGATGGCCGAGCTGGGTACCGACCGCCTGCTCGTGTGCAGCAACGTCCAAGCCGATACCAGCACCGACGACGCGCTGATTGCCGATGATCTCCACCGCTTGGCCGAAACCGCCGCCAAACACGGCATGCAGGTCGGCTACGAAGCGCTGGCCTGGGGGCGGCACGTTTCCTCCTACCGCCACGCCTGGGATTTGGTGCAAACCGTCAACCACCCGAATTTGGGCATCATTCTCGACAGCTTCCATACCTTGTCCATCAACGACGACTTAAGCCGTCTGAAAGACATTCCGCCCGAAAAAATCGTGTTCCTGCAGATTGCCGATGCACCGCTGATGAAAATGGACGTGCTCGAATGGAGCCGCCACTACCGCAACTTCCCCGGCCAGGGCGAGTTGGACGTGGCCGCCTTCCTCGAGCCGATTATCGCCAACGGCTACAACGGCCCGTTGTCGCTGGAAGTGTTCAACGACAAATTCCGCGCCGCGCCCGGCGTTTCCACTACCTCCGATGCCATGCGCTCGCTGCTGTTTCTCGAAGAGCAGACCGCAAGCCGTCTGAAAAACCCGGCCGGCGTGCAGGCAGCGCTTTTCTCGCCGCCCGCCGCATCCGCTTTCCAAGACACCGAGTTTCTCGAATTTGCCGTCAATGACGACAGCGCCCAGCGCATCGACAACATCCTGCGCCAATTCGGCTTCCAGAAAACCGGCCTGCACAAAAGCAAAAACGTCACCCTCTACCAGCAAGGCAGCATCAACCTGATTCTCAATGCCGAACCCGATTCGCTGGCGCACGCCTTTTTCAACGCGCATGGCACGTCCGTCTGCGCCGCCGCCTACAAAGTGGCCGACGCCGACGCCATGTACCGCCGCGCCGTTGAATACGGCAGCATTTTCTACGAAGGCAAAGTCGGCCCCAACGAGCGCCATATCCACGCCATCCGCTCTCCCAATGGCGGCCTGCAGTATTTTGTCGACAGCGACATTTACAGCGCCGACTTCCACATGAGCAAATTCCAAGGCCGCCCGCACATCTGCCGCATCGACCACACTGCCTACGGCGTTGCCAGCGAAGCCATGGACAGTTGGACGCTGCACTTTGCCGCAATTTTCGGCTTCCAAATCGAAGACGACCTGACCCTGCCCGACCCCTACGGCCTGATGAAAAGCCGCGTATTACGCAGCGCCGACGGCCGCATCCGCCTGCCGCTGAACATCTCGGAAAACCAGCGCACCATCGTTTCCCGCTCCATGGCCAGCTACAAAGGCGCAGGTCTGCAACACGTCGCCTTCGCCAGCACCGACATCTTCGCCACCGTCGCTGCCTTACGCAGCAACGGCGCGACCCTGCTGGATATTCCGCAAAACTACTACGACGACCTGCAGGCACGCTTCGGCCTGAGCGACGAATTCACCGCCCAGCTGCGCGAACACCACCTGCTCTACGACACCGACGGCAAAGGCGGCGAATTCCTGCACGCCTACTCCCCACTGATTGAAGACCGCTTCTTCTTTGAAGTCTGCGAACGGCGCGGCGGCTACGACCAATACGGCGCCGCCAACACCCCCGTCCGCCTGGTTGCCCAAGATTTATATTGGAAAAAACATCAGGAATCAGCCGCAATGCGCTGATGTATCGGCAAAAAAGCCGTCTGAAAATGCTGTATGATGCGGATTTTCAGACGGCTTTTCTTTCATAAACTAAGGTAACGTGTGTTCAGGATAAAACAAACGCGTGAGAAAAATAGCACCCGTTGAAGTTCAGAAACCTGTCCCTTCCCCCGCCCTGCGGGGGAAGGTTAGGATGGGGGGTTGGCCTAAAGTACCCTGTAAATCAATCCCCCCCTAACCCTCCACCGTTAAGACGGGGGGAGGAAATAGATTACTGAAATATCAAATATTACTCAAATCGCTTATCCCGAACGCACGTTTCATATAGTCGCAGAAATTGCTCTTTGA
>NZ_BCWL01000088.1 GCF_001592185.1 Bergeriella denitrificans NBRC 102155 | reverse complement strand
TATATCTGACGAAGGCGCCATGATACCGACCAATTTGTTAATTTTATACAATTTACGCAAATTATATAGATAAAATCATTACAAATATTTTATTTTTGACTGATTGAGTTAATAAATGAAAATGACACCGATGTCTGCTTTAATGACATCGATGTCTGATAACACAGAATGCGGGAAAGTCGGGGCAAGCGGCTGCGATTTCTGTTGTTTTTTGGCACACAATTTCCGCATTTAAAATAAAATAATTATTTATCAATTGGTTATAAATTTCTTTTCTTAATCTGTTTTATTCCATCATTGCTTTACGCTATCGCTGCTATCAATATTCGCGAAAACGTTACCGCCCATACCCGCCGCCTGCCCGTTTTCAGACGGCCTGCTTCTCCCGCTTTTCCCGCCGCGTCATCAAACCGTCACACAAACCGCGTATCCTGATGCCGTTTGCGCCCTGGCGGCGGTTAACGCCCGGCGGCAAACGCGCTATACTTGTTCCAAGCCGCAAGGCAACCCTGACCGAGGAGACACCCATGCCCGACCACAATCCCATACTCTGCCGCGAATTGAGCCTGCTGGCTTTCAACCGCCGCGTGCTGGCGCAGGCGCAGGACGAACGTGTGCCGCTGCTGGAGCGGCTGCGCTTTTTGTGCATCGTGTCGTCGAATTTGGATGAGTTTTTCGAGGTGCGTATGGCTTGGCTCAAACGCGAGCTGAAGCTGCGACCGCATACGGTGTTCGACAACGGTAAAACGCCGGCGGAAACCATTGCCGACGTATCAAAGGAAGCGCGCTCGCTGATTGCCGAGCAATACGCGCTGTTTAATGATGTGCTGCAGCCGGCGCTGGAAGCGGAAAACATCTGCTTCTACCGCCGCGCTTCGTGGACGGCGGCGCAGAAAAAATGGATTGAGGACTATTTCGACCGCGAGCTGATGCCGATTCTCACCCCTATCGGCCTCGATCCGTCGCACCCGTTTCCGCGCCCTTTAAACAAATCGCTGAATTTTGCCGTCGAGCTGGAGGGTACGGACGCTTTCGGGCGGCCGGTGGACATGGCCATCGTGCAGGCGCCGCGTATTCTGCCGCGCGTGGTGCCGCTGCCGTCTGAATTGTGCGGCGGCGGCAACGGCTTTGTGTTTTTATCGTCGATTCTGCACGCTTATGTGCACAAGCTGTTTTTGGGCATGGAAGTCAAGGGCTGCCATCAGTTCCGTCTCACGCGCGACAGCGATTTGAGCGTGGACGAAGAAGATCTGCAAAACCTGCGTACTGCGGTGCAAAACGAGCTGCAAGACCGCGAATACGGCGACGGCGTGCGCCTGGAAGTGGCCGATGCCTGCCCGCCGCACATCCACGATTTTCTGCTGGCGCAATTCAAGCTCAGCGCCGACGAGCTGTATCAGGTCAAAGGCCCGGTTAACCTGGTGCGCCTGATGGCCGTACCGGATTTGGTGGACCGCCCCGATTTGAAATTCCCGCCGAAAAGCCCGGGTCGTCTGAAAAATCTGGGCAAACACGGCTCTGTATTGGACTTAGCCAGGCAAAGCCCTATCCTGCTGCACCACCCTTACCAATCGTTTGATCCGGTGGTTCAGATGATACGCGAAGCCGCCGCCGACCCCGACGTGCTGGCGGTGAAAATGACGATTTACCGCACCGGCAGCAACTCCGAGCTGGTGCGCGCGCTGATGAAGGCGGCGCACGCGGGCAAACAGGTAACCGTCGTCGTCGAGCTGATGGCACGCTTCGACGAAGCCAACAACGTCAACTGGGCGCAGCAGCTGGAAAACGCGGGCGCACACGTGGTGTACGGCGTATTCGGCTATAAAGTCCACGCCAAAATGGCGCTGGTTATCCGCCGCGAAGAAGGCCGTCTGAAAAGCTACGCCCACCTGGGCACGGGCAACTACCACCAAAGCACGTCGCGCATCTATACCGACTTCGGCCTGATTACCGCCGACGAGCAGATTACCGCCGACGTCAACACCCTGTTTTTGGAAATCACCGGCCTGGGCAAACCCGGCCGCCTCAACAAGCTTTACCAAAGCCCGTTTACCCTGCACGATATGGTCATCTCCCGCATCGCCCGGGAAGCGCGCAACGCCGCCGACGGCAAGCCGGCCAAAATCATGGCGAAAATGAATTCGCTGATTGAGCCGAAAGTCATCGAAGCGCTGTATGCCGCCAGCCGCGCGGGCGTGGAAATCGATTTGATTGTGCGCGGCATGTGCACCCTGCGCCCGGGCGTACCCGGCCTGTCGGACAACATCCGCGTGATTTCCGTCATCGGCCGCCAGCTCGAGCACTCGCGCATTTACTATTTCTACAACGGCGGCGAAGAAAATACCTATATTTCCAGCGCCGACTGGATGGGGCGCAACTTCTTCCGCCGCATCGAAGTCGCCACCCCGATTGAAGACGCCGCACTCAAAGCCCGCGTCATTCACGAAGGGCTGAACATGGCGCTGGCCGACAACACCAAAGCCTGGCAGATGCAGCCCGACGGCAGCTATATCCGCAAACAGCCGTCTGAAAACACCGCCGCCGTCAGCCTGCAGGACGACTTATGGGCGCTTTACGGCTGAGCCGCCCTGCCGCCTGAAAAATGGTAAAATGCCGCCTGCCGACCGGATTTTCAGACGGCCGGATGCAGAACCGTCAAACAAGGAACCCCCATGAGCAACCGCAACGAACAACTTTTCAACCGTGCCAAAGCCATCATTCCCGGCGGCGTCAACTCCCCCGTACGCGCATTCGGCAGCGTCGGCGGCGTGCCGCGCTTCATCAAAAAAGCAGAAGGCGCGTATGTTTGGGACGAAAACGACACCCGCTACATCGATTACGTCGGCTCCTGGGGGCCTGCGATTGTCGGCCATGCGCATCCTGAAGTCATCGAAGCCGTGCGCGAAGCGGCTTTGGGCGGTTTGTCGTTCGGCGCACCGACCGAGGGCGAAATCGTCATCGCCGAAGAAATCGCCAAAATCCTGCCCAGCGTAGAAAGCCTGCGCTTGGTGAGTTCCGGCACAGAAGCCACCATGTCCGCCATCCGCTTGGCGCGCGGCTACACCGGACGCGATAAAATCATCAAATTCGAAGGCTGCTACCACGGCCATTCCGACAGCCTGCTGGTCAAAGCGGGCAGCGGCCTGCTGACTTTCGGCAACCCGAGTTCCGCAGGCGTACCGGCCGACTTCACCAAGCATACTTTGGTGTTGGAATACAATAATACGGCGCAGCTGGAAGAAACCTTCGCCCAAATCGGCAGCGAAATCGCCTGCGTGATTCTGGAGCCGTTTGCGGGCAATATGAATTTGGTGCGGCCGTCTGAAAGCTTTATCAAAGCCCTGCGCGCACTGACCGAACAGCACGGCGCGGTATTGATTTACGACGAAGTGATGACCGGCTTCCGCGTGGCTTTGGGCGGTGCGCAATCGCTGCACGGCATTACGCCCGATTTGACCACCATGGGCAAAGTCATCGGCGGCGGCATGCCGCTGGCGGCGTTCGGCGGCAAGCGCGAAATCATGAACTGCATTTCCCCGCTCGGCGGCGTGTACCAGGCCGGTACGCTGTCGGGCAATCCGCTGGCCGTGGCTGCGGGTTTGAAAACGCTGGAAATCATTCAACGCGACGGTTTCTACGAAAACCTGGCCGCACGCACCGAACAGTTGGTACAAGGCTTCACCGCCGCCGCCCAAGCAGCAGGCATTACCTTCAGCGCGGACTATGTAGGCGGCATGTTCGGCCTTTACTTCGCCGACAAAGTACCGCAAAGCTACGCCGACATGACCGCCAGTAATACCGACGCATTCAAACGCTTCTTCCACGGCATGCTCGAACGCGGCGTGGCGTTCGGCCCGTCGGCATTCGAAGCCTGCTTTATGTCGGCGGCGCACACGCCCGAATTGGTGGACGAAACCGTTGCCGTAGCCAAAGAAGTGTTTGCGGATATGGCAAAATAAACGCTGCTGCCGGCTGAGATAGGAAGGCTTAGAAATAGAAAAAGCCGTCTGAAAAATGTATTTTTCAGACGGCTTTTTTCCGTTTCCCTCTGTCCTCAGGCAGAGCACGGATTAGTCATGACCAACGTCCATACCCTGATTGCGGGTGCTCGGCGACAACACCAGTTTGGTGTCCACTTTGCCGATGGCTTCCACGTCTTTGCCCGGGTAATCCAGCGTGTGCAGGAAGTGGCGGATACAGTTCAGGCGGGCGCGTTTTTTGTCGTCAGAGCGGATAATCGTCCACGGCGCATCGCCGGTGTGGGTGTGGAAGAACATCGCGTCTTTGGCTTCGGTATAATCGTCCCAGCGGTCGAGCGATTGGATGTCCACAGGCGAGAGTTTCCAGTGTTTCAGCGGATCGTCGCGGCGGGAGATGAAGCGGCGCAGCTGCTCTTCGCGGGATACGGAGAACCAGAATTTAAACAGATGGATGCCGCTGGCCACCAGCATACGCTCAAACTCAGGCGTTTGGCGCATAAACAGCATGTATTCGTTCGGCTCGCAGAAGCCCATCACGCGCTCTACGCCGGCGCGGTTGTACCATGAGCGGTCGAAGAACACCATTTCGCCTGCGGTCGGCAGGTTTTGGATATAGCGTTGGAAATACCATTGGCCGCGCTCGGTCGAAGTCGGTTTTTCCAAAGCCACCACGCGTGCGCCGCGCGGATTTAAGTGCTCCATATAGCGTTTGATGGTACCGCCCTTGCCTGCGGCATCGCGGCCTTCAAACAGGCAGACGATTTTCTGCCCGGTGTCTTTCACCCAGCTTTGTACTTTCAAAAGTTCGATTTGCAGCTTTTTCTTTTGAGCTTCGTACACGGCGCGGCGCATACGGACTTTATAGGGGTAGTTGGCCGGCAGAGCTGCTTTGCCCGAATCTTCGGCGCTGGCGGGGCCGCTGTGCTCCAATACGGCTTTTTCAAAGACTTCCAGTTTGTTTTCAGCGTCGTCCAATTTAATCGGCTCGAAAGGCTGTAACTGATGATCGGTCATGTCTGCTCCTTGTTCTACTTGTCGATAGTGATATGATTCTCTCTTTGCCTTTATTCTACTCCTTTTCGGCGTCATATCCTACACAAAATTACACTCCCGCGCCGCGCGGCAATAAATCTGATAATTTTTGTAAAATTTATGTATAATCAATCTATTTTCAACACCGATATGCCTTTTTTCGCCCTGCTCGACGATGCAGCGGCCGGCCGCGCGAAACTCTATCAAAATCATAGGGAAACGCATTTCATCACGCCCGACGCGCTCGATACGCTGGACGCGCTGCTGGCACAGGGCTGGGCAAAAGGGCTGCACGCAGTGTTGCTGGCAGACTACGCTTTCGGCCTGCCGCTGCAAAAGCTGCCCGCCGCGCACACCGGCCGCCTGGCGCTGCACTGGTTTGCACGCTGCGAAGCCGTCTGCGCCGAAACCTGGCTGGCCGAATATTCAGACGGCCTGCCCGCCGGCATTTCCGCGCCGCAATCCGATACCGGACGCGAAGACTATCTGGCCGCCGTAGCCGCCATTCATGCCGCCATCCGCCGCGGCGACACCTATCAAATCAACTACACCACCCGCCTGCATTGCCAAAGCTACGGCCACCCCGTATCGCTCTACCGCCGCCTGCGCCAGCCCGTGCCCTACGCCGCGCTTGCCTGCCTGCCCGAATACGGCGGTAGCAGCGTGTGGACGCTGTGTTTCTCGCCCGAGCTGTTTCTCCACATCGCCCCCGACGGCATCATCACCACCGAGCCGATGAAAGGCACGGCGCCGGTGTTAAACGACGGCCACGACGAAGCACGCGCGCTTGCCTTGCAGGCCGACCCGAAAAACCGCGCCGAAAACATCATGATTGTCGATTTGCTGCGTAACGATTTGGGCAAAATCGCCGAAACCGGCGGCGTGCGCGTACCCGAGCCGCTGAAAGTGTCCCGCTTCGGCAGCGTCTGGCAGATGACCAGCAAAATCGAAGCGCAGGCCAAAGCCTGCCTGTCCGCCGCCGACATCTTCCGCGCCGCCTTCCCCTGCGGCTCGATTACCGGCGCACCCAAGCGCATGAGTATGCAGCTGATTGAAAATTTGGAAACCGCCCCGCGCGGCCTCTACACCGGCAGCATCGGCTTTCTCAAGCCCTGCGCGGGCGGCTTGGGCTTTGAAGGCGTGTTCAACGTAGTCATCCGCACCCTGCAGCTCCGTGAAATTTCAGACGGCCTCTACCGAGGCGAATACGGCGTCGGCTCCGGCATCGTTATCGACAGCGAGCCGCAGGCCGAATACGAAGAATGCGGCTGGAAAGCCCGCTTCCTCACCTCGCTCACGCCCGAATTCGGCATCTTTGAAACCCTGAAAGTCGAAGCCAACCGCTGCCCCCTGCTCGCCCGGCACACCGGCCGTCTGAAAAACGCCGCGCACGCCCTGAATCTGCTGCTGCCCGCAGATTGGGAAACGCAAATCCGACGCCGCATCGCCGAATTACCGCCCGCCCTGTGCCGTCTGAAAATCAGCCTGAATGCAGACGGCCTCCGCTTCGAACACGCCGAAATCACCGCCCTGAGCGGCACGCAAAAAGTCGTTATCGCCCCGCAAATCCTGCCCGTGCGCGACTACCTGCGCCGCTTCAAAACCGACCGCCGCGACATCTTCGACGCCGTATGGCAAAATGCACAGGCACAAGGCGCGTTCGACGGCTTACTGTTCAATACCAACGGCTTCCTGCTCGAAGGCGGCCGCAGCAACGTCTTTATCAAAATCCGCGGTCAATGGCACACTCCTGCCGCCGATTTGGACATTCTCAACGGCGTCATGCGCCAAGCCGTTTTGCGCGACCCGCAAACCTATCTGGGCGCAGAGCAAGTGATGGAAAGCCGCATCACCCGCGAAATGCTCGAAGCCGCAGAAGACATCCGCCTGACCAACGCCCTGCGCGGCGTGCTGCCCGCCACCCTGAGCGCCGCCGCCGACCATAAAGGAACACCATGCACACCCTGAACCTTTCCGCCACCGACAAAGCCGAACGCTATCGGGAAATCCTGCCGCAAATCGGCAGCGTCATCGAAGGCGAACGCAACCTGACCGCCAACCTGGCCAACACCGCCGCCATCTTGAAAGAAGCCTTCGGCTGGCTGTGGATCGGCTTTTATCTGGTGGATGCCGCCGACAACACCCTGGTGCTCGGCCCCTTCCAAGGCCCGCTGGCCTGCACGCGCATCCCCTACGGACGCGGCGTGTGCGGCCAAGCCTGGGCAAGCGGCCAAACCATCGTGGTGGACGACGTCAACACCCACCCCGACCACATCGCCTGCTCCTCGCTCTCGCAATCGGAAATCGTCGTCCCGCTGCTGACCGCCGACGGCCGCTGCATCGGCGTATTGGACGCAGACGCTGCCCAAACCGCGCAGTTCGACGCCACCGATGCCCGCTATCTGGAAGAACTGGCCGCCCTGCTCCGGCCTTATTTTGAATAAACGGATTTTTATGCCGTCTGAAAAAAGGGCGCAGCCTGACAAGCTGCGCCCTTTTTCATGACTTATTCATAACCATTCCGGCAAAGGCGGCCGCGCGATGCCGAACTCTGGCGGGTAGTCCACGCCGGTCAGATACAGGCCGTCGGGCATAAAGGTCGGCGGAGCTTTCAGACGGCTTTTTTCCGCCAGCAAGGCTTCAAATCCGACCACGCTGAGGCGGCCGCTGCCGACATACACCAGCGCGCCCATGATGTTGCGTACCATATGGTGCAGAAAGGCATTGCCGTGCAAATCCAGCTTAATCCATGAGCCCGAGCCGCTGACTTCGGCGCGGTACAGGGTTTTGACGGGGGATTTGGCCTGGCATTGCGCGGCGCGGAAGCTGGAGAAATCGTGTTCACCCTCCAGCAGTTTGGCCGCCTGCTGCATGGCCGGCACGTCGAGCGGGTAATGCGTCCAGCCCGCGCGTCCGGCCAGCAGCGGCGAGCGCACGGGGGCGGATTGCAGCAGATAGCGGTAATGCCGTCCGTAGGCATCGAAACGCGCGTGAAAATGCGGGGCGACCGGCTGCGCCTGCCATACGGCCACGCCTTCGGGCAGATGCGCGTTCACGCCGCGTATCCACGCCTGCGCCTGCCGATCGGCGGCGGTATCGAAATGCACCACCTGCGCGGTGGCGTGTACGCCGGTATCCGTGCGCCCGGCAACGGTTACGGCCACAGGCTCACAGGCAATCTTCGCCAGCGCGGTTTCCAATGCTTCCTGCACCGTCGGCAGCGCGTCGGCCTGCTTCTGCCAGCCGAAAAAGCGGCTGCCGTCGTAAGACACAGTCAGCGCCCAGCGTTGGCGGGGCTGCGGGTAATCTTTCGTCATGATGGTTCCGTTAAAGAAAAAGATGCCGTCTGAAACGGCATCTTGTAAGGCCGGGCGGCGCGGGTGTTTTAT
>NZ_BCWL01000087.1 GCF_001592185.1 Bergeriella denitrificans NBRC 102155 | reverse complement strand
CGGCTCGCCGCCTTGTCTCAATCTAAATTGAAACGACTTTAGATAAGGAGAACTGTGCAAAGGTTTCTTAAGGTAAAAAATTTTCCTTTACTAAAATATTTTTTCGTATAAAATAAATTATATTAAAATATCTGTACAACAAGCAGAATTTTCATTCTCCGCCACGGAGACTGTTTTGAGGAGGAAATCATGAAGCAGAAAGCATTCACTACAAGGCAGTTTTTTACACTTTCTTTTTTTCTATTCGCTATGTTTCTCGGTGCCGGCAATATTATTTTTGCTCCTGTGCTCGGGCAGGCTGCGGGCAGCAATCTACCGGAGGCTATGTCGGGCTTTCTGATTACGGGTGTCGGTTTGGTATTGCTGGCGATTGTCGCTTTGGCACGAAGCGGCGGAGCGGTTGAGAATTTGGCTAACCGGGTTCATCCTGTATTTTCCGTTTTTTACTGTGTCGCATTGTTTTTGGTACTTGGTCCGGCCTATGTGATTCCGCGTACCGGTGCTGTGGTTTACGAAGTGGCGGTATTGCCTTTCTCCGGTGCGGCTGCGGAAGGTGCGTTTGACTGGGTGCTGTTGGTGTTTTCTTCTATATTTTTCGCGTTGACGGTTTATCTGACGGCAGACATCGGCAAAATGGTACGGCGTGTCGGAGACATCATGACGCCTTGCTTTATCGGTTTGCTGTTGGTCATTTTGGCCGTGTCGTTGTTCAAGCCGCTCGGTTCGGTCGGCATGCCTTCGGGAGATTATATTGCCAATGCTTTCGGAAAAGGATTTACCCAAGGTTATTTTACGATGGATGTGTTGGCTGCGTTTGTATTCGGTAAGATTTTTTTGGACGCTACCCGGCGTACGGGAATCGGCAGCAGCGAGTTAAACAGCGTATTTGTCCGTTGCGGGATATTCAGTATGTTGGCATTGGCCGGAGTGCAGTTGTCTCTGTCGTGGTTGGGTGCGACCAGTGTTTCGGCTTTGGGCGTATCGGCTAACGGAGGACAGGCTTTGACCGGTATCGTCGGTTTGCTGCTGGGTTCGGCAGGTGTGTGGATTTTGGCGGCGGTGGTTTTCTTAACCGGTTTGACAACTGCTATCGGCTGTTTAAGTGCAGTAGCAGAGTATTTCAGCCGCAGGTTTACGGCTTTGTCTTACAAAGGGTGGGTAGCGGCATTCGGTATCATCAGCTTTTTTATTACCAATTTCGGGCTGACTTCGATTTTAAAATTTTCCGCCCCTTTTCTGTATCTCCTTTATCCCATTTCGATTACGCTGATTGCGTTGGCTTTACTGAACCGTTTTATCGGTTATCGTCCTGTATATGCGGGTGCCGTGGCCGGTGCTGCGCTGATGGGTTTTTCAGACGGCTTGAAGGAAGCCGGATGGCTGCCTCAGGGCTGGGATACCGCAATGGCTCAACTGCTTCCGTTTTACAGCAACGGTATGGGCTGGATTGTGGTTGCGTTGTTCGGCGGACTGATTGGCTATGCGGCGGAAAAAATATTCTGCTTGAGCGGCAAAGTATTTGAAAACGAGCCTATTGTCTAACCAAGAAACAAGCTATGCCGTCTGAAAAAACGGAGGAAGAACAGTTGTAATTTTTGCTGTACTGTTGTCGGTGACGATTCGTGCAGAGGCGTGCTTTATCAAGTCCAATCTTGGGATGGCCGTATGATATCAGCCGTCTTTGTTGACGGCAGGATGGGAGCAAACCCAAAGAATCAGCGCGTCTTCTTTGCCTGCAATACAGGCATGCCTCATGCTGCTGTCGAAATAACAGCAGTCTCCGGCATATAGGGTAACGGGTTGATAAAAGTCGGTATGGACGGTTATCTCCCCGCTCAGTACGTAAATAAATTCCTCTCCGTCATGTTGGAGCATGGAAGGAAATTCTTTGATACTGCGGGCTTTTACTGTGGTTAGCAGGGGAACAAACTGTTTGTTCGTCAGCTCTCCGCACAAAGGGCGGTAATCATATTGCGCAGTGCGGTGGAGTGGTGCTTCCCCTGTACGGGTCACAGCAAGTCTGCCGTTAGGGGTGGCGTGTTGCTCTTCGTAAAACAGTTCGGCGACATGTACGCCCAAGCCTCGCGCAAGAGCGGCGATTTTTTCATAGGTGGGTGACAGCTGGCCTTTTTCTATTTTAGACAGCGCAGAAACGGAAATCCCGCTTTTTTCGCTGAGCTGCTGCAAAGTCTGCCCGCTCTGTTTGCGCAGACGGTGCAGTTTAAGAGACAAAAAGTTGCTGCTGTCTGCCGGTAAATCGTAGGACTGAGTGGACGGCATGGTCTTTTCCTGTGGCAAATATTGTTCTGCTGGAATTTTAACATATCCGCCGTTATTTTTTCCGATACGGGAAAATGGCGGAGGCAAGGAGGCTTTAAGATGTCGGGTGCAGAATCTGGTGTTATCGTTATCGGTGCGGGTATTGTCGGTATCAGCTGTGCGCTGCACTTGCAGAAAAGCGGATACCGGGTAACGGTCATCGATCCGCGCGGCGTAGCGGGAGGCGCTTCTCATGGCAATGCAGGGTTGGTTGTTACCGGAGAATGTGTGCCGCTGAGTACGCCGGAAATGGTAAAGGCTCTTCCTAAGCTATTATTGGATAAAAACAGTCCTTTACAGATGGATTGGGCTTATGCGCCGAAAATGACAGGCTGGTTTTACCGCTTTTTGAAAGCAGGCACTCTGCGGCAGGTGGAACATGCTTCGGCCAGCCTGAGCGCACTGTTGGAAAAAGCTGCCGCTGCGCATTATGAGTTGGCTGGATGGGCCGGGTGCAGGGGTAACATTGCCCGTACTGGCTGGTTGAAACTTTTTGAACGTGATGATACCTACCGTGCCGCCCGTATCGATTTTGATCGAATGGAGCGTTTCGGTGTGCGTTGCGACTATATGGACGCAGCAGCCATCCAAGCCGCCCAGCCCAACTTGGCACCGGTATTCAAACACGCTGTCAACCACCCCGACTCTCTGCAAATTGTCAATCCGGGCGAATATGTCAAAGCATTGGGTAGTTTGTTTATGCTGCGCGGAGGGCGGTTGGTACAGGCGGAAATAACCGGATTGGAGCGGAAAAATCACCTGATTACCGCCGCACTCAGCCAGACCGAGCGTTATGAAGCAGACGCTTTTGTCGTTGCAGCAGGGGCATGGTCGAAAAAACTGAGTGCCGATACGGGAACTTTTGTGCCGCTGGATACAGAGCGCGGCTACCACATCGAAATTGATGTTGCGGCGGAACATACTGTCAGCGAACCTTTATTTTGGGGTGAACATTCGGTAGTCATGTCGCCGGGCGGCGGCAAACTGAGAATTACCAGCAGCGTGGAGTTTGCCGGGCTGCACAAAGTGCCCGATTTCAGAAAATTGGCGGCAAAGCGCGATGAGTTCCAACGTATCCACCGCCATCCTTTGGGCAAAATACGCGCCGAATGGCTGGGATTCCGCCCGTCGGTGCCGGATTCTATTCCCGTTATAGGCCGTGCCAACCGAGCCGACAATGCTTTTTTGGCCTTCGGACACGGCCATGTCGGGCTGACGCTGGGGCCGGTAACCGGCCGGATTATCGCAGACTTAGTGGCCGGCCGAACACCCGAAATCGATACTGCACCTTATTCCCCTTCCCGTTTTTTAAAATAAGCAAGGAAACAGAATGAAATTCTTCGACTACGAAACCACCGGCAGCCTTCTGCCTTATCCTGCGCTGATTGAAGCGGTGTTCCGCATATTCAACGAGGGCTGCGAAGTGCCGCGCCGGCATATCCATGCAATCGGCAGCAGCGATTCGGCTTCGACGCTGCTGATTATGCCGGCGTGGCAGAGGGATGGGTTTATGGGTATCAAGCATGTCACCATTTATCCTGAAAACGGCCGGAAACACGGGCTGCCGGGCTTGTTTTCGACTTATACGCTGTTTGACGGGCGCAACGGCAGGCCGTTGGCGGTTATTGACGGCAATCAGATTACCTGCCGCCGCACGGCTGCCGCGTCTGCTTTGGCGGCGCGTTATCTGGCGCGGCAGGACGCGGAAACGCTGCTGATTTGCGGTGCGGGGAATGTGGCGGCGGAGCTGGCGCCGGCTTATGCGGCGGTGCGGGATATCAAGCGTGTATTGGTTTGGAATCCGACTGCGGAGAAGGCGGAAAAACTGGTTGCCCGCTTGCGGGAGCAGGGTTTTGCCGCTGAACCCGCCCTTGATTTGGCACAAGCCGTGGGAGAAAGCGATATTGTCAGCTGTGCGACTTTATCTACGGAGCCGCTGATTTTGCGCGAGTGGGTGCGGCCGGGCACGCATATTGATTTAATCGGCAGTTTCAAACCGGATATGCGTGAGTCTGATGACGCGCTGTTTGCGGATACGTCGGTCTTCGTGGATACGGACGAGGCTTTGGATAAGGCGGGGGACTTGCTGTCGCCGATGGCGGCGGGGGTGTTTGCGCGCGGGCAGGTTCGGGCGGATTTGGCGGAGTTGTGCGGCGGCCGCCATGCGGGACGGCAGTCTGACGGGGAAATTACGGTTTATAAGGCGGTCGGTTCGGCTGCCGAGGATTTGGCTGCGGCGGTGTTGGTCTATCAGGGCGCGGCTTAAGAGAAGCCGTCTGAATTTTTCAGACGGCCTTTTTGGTTTAAATGTTATTTTTTTGATATAACGGCTGTTTTGTCTTACTCAAAAGGGCTAAAATGGCGGCTGTAGTTGGTTGTAGCCCTTGTTTTATTCACATCGTTTTGACTGTTTATGAAAGGCTCGTCATGTTTGATTTCGCTTTCCCTTCCCAATCTTCTTTACGCCAAGCGGTAACGGATGCTTACCGTCGCGATGAAACCGAAGCCGTACAGGATATGCTGCAACAGGCGCAGATGAGTGATGAGGAAAAACGGAATGCGGATGCGCTGGCGCGCCGTTTGGTGACGCAGGTGCGTGCCGGCCGTACCAAAGCCGGCGGCGTGGACGCGCTGATGCACGAGTTTTCACTCTCCAGCGAAGAGGGTGTGGCGCTGATGTGTCTGGCGGAAGCGCTGCTGCGGATTCCCGACAATGCCACGCGCAACAAGCTGATTGCCGACAAACTTTCAGACGGCAACTGGAAAAGCCATTTGAACAACAGCCCGAGCCTGTTTGTCAACGCTGCCGCGTGGGGGCTGCTGATTACCGGCAAGCTGACGACGCAAAACAATGAGCAAAACCTCGGCTCCGCGCTGACCCGCCTGCTGGGCAAGGGCGGCGAGCCGCTGATCCGCAAAGGCGTGGACTACGCCATGCGTATGCTGGGCAAACAGTTCGTTACCGGACAAACCATAGAAGAAGCCCTGCAAAACGGCAAAGAGCGCGAAAAAGCGGGCTACCGTTTCTCCTTTGACATGCTCGGCGAAGCGGCGATGACGCAGGCCGATGCCGACCGCTATTATCAGGATTACGTCAGCGCGATTCACGCCATCGGCAAAGACGCTGAGGGAGCCGGCGTGTATGACGGCAACGGCATTTCCGTCAAACTCTCCGCCATCCATCCGCGCTATTTCCGCGCGCAACACGGGCGCGTGATGAGCGAATTACTGCCGCGCCTGAAAGCGCTGTATCTCTTGGCCAAACAATACAACATCGGCCTCAACATCGACGCCGAAGAAGCCAACCGCCTCGAACTCTCGCTGGATTTGATGGAAGCGTTGGTATCCGACCCCGACTTGGCCGGCTTCAACGGCATCGGTTTCGTGGTGCAGGCCTATCAGAAACGCTGCCCGTTTGTGATTGATTATTTGGTGGACTTGGCGCGCCGCAACAACCAAAAACTGATGATTCGTCTGGTAAAAGGCGCGTATTGGGACAGCGAAATCAAATGGGCGCAGGTGGACGGCCTAAACGGCTATCCCGTTTACACCCGCAAAGTGCACACCGACATCTCCTATCTCGCCTGCGCGCGCAAACTCTTGGACGCGCAAGACGCGGTATTCCCGCAATTCGCCACCCACAACGCCTACACCCTCGCCGCCATTTACGAAATGGGCAAAGGCAAAGATTTCGAACACCAATGTCTGCACGGCATGGGCGAAACCCTGTACGACCAAGTGGTCGGCGGACAAAACCTCGGCCGCCGCGTCCGCATTTACGCGCCCGTCGGCACACACGAAACCCTGCTCGCCTATCTGGTGCGCCGCCTGCTGGAAAACGGCGCGAACTCCTCCTTCGTCAATCAGATTGTCGATGAAAAAATCAGCATCGACGAACTCATCCGCAGCCCGTTCGACACCATCGCCGAACAAGGCATCCACCTGCACGCCTCCCTGCCGCTGCCGCGCGACTTATACGGCAAAGGCCGTCTGAATTCTTCGGGCATAGATTTAAGCAACGAAAACGTGCTGCAAAACCTGCAAGAACAGATGAACCGCACGGCGGCGCAAAGTTTTCAGACGGCCTCCGTCATCAACGGCACACCGCGCACAGTCCGCCCCGTACAAGAAGTCCGCAACCCCGCCGACCACAGCGATATCGTCGGCACAGTCAGCTTTGCCGACGCAGAGCTGGCCGCCGAAGCCGTAGCCGCCGCCGTTTCCGCCCAAGCCGCATGGCGCGCCGCCCCCGCCGCCGAACGCGCCGCCGCATTGCGCCGGTTTGCCGACTTACTGGAACAACACACCCCCGCCCTCATGATGTTGGCCGTGCGCGAAGCCGGCAAAACACTCAACAACGCCATCGCCGAAGTGCGCGAAGCCGTGGATTTCTGCCGCTATTACGCCGGTGAAGCCGAACACACCCTGCCCGAAACCGCCCAAAGCATCGGCACCGTCGCCGCCATCAGCCCGTGGAACTTCCCGCTGGCCATCTTCACCGGCGAAGTCGTCGCAGCATTGGCGGCGGGCAACACCGTCGTCGCCAAACCCGCCGAACAAACCAGCCTCATCGCCGCCTATGCCGTATCACTGCTGCATCAGGCCGGCATTCCCGCCCAAGCCCTGCAACTCGTGCTCGGCGCAGGCGACGTCGGCGCAGCCCTCACCGCCGACCCGCGCATCAACGGCGTCATCTTCACCGGATCCACCGAAGTCGCACGCCTGATTAACCAAACCCTCGCCAAACGCACCGACAACCCCGTGCTCATCGCCGAAACCGGCGGCCAAAACGCCATGATTGTCGATTCCACCGCACTGGCCGAACAAGTGTGCGCCGACGTACTCAACTCCGCCTTCGACAGTGCCGGACAACGCTGCTCCGCCCTGCGGATTCTGTGTCTGCAAGAAGACATCGCCGACCACATGATACGCATGATAAAAGGCGCAATGGACGAATTGCGCGTCGGCAACCCATGCCGTCTGAACACCGACATCGGCCCCGTCATCGACTTAGAAGCACAGCAAAACCTGCTCGCACACATCGAAAAAATGAAACGCGCGGCCAAGTCTTATCATGAAACCCGAATTTCAGACGGCAACGACACACAAAACAGCACGTTCGTCGCCCCCGTATTGTTCGAACTGAACAATCTCGACGAATTGCAGCGCGAAGTATTCGGCCCCGTATTGCACGTCGTCCGCTACCGCGCCGACGAACTCGACAACCTCATCGATCAAATCAACGCCAAAGGCTACGCCCTCACCCACGGCATCCACAGCCGCATCGACAGCACGGTAGAACACATCAAAACCCGCATCGAAGCAGGCAACATCTACGTCAACCGCAACATCGTCGGCGCCGTGGTCGGCGTACAGCCCTTCGGCGGCCACGGCCTCTCCGGTACAGGCCCCAAAGCCGGCGGCCCGTTTTACCTGCAAAAACTTAGCAGCCTGAAACAATGGATCGCCCCCGGCCTCAGCAAAATCGGCCAAGCCGACGAAGCCGCGCTCAAACGCCTGGAAACCCTGCTGCACAGCCTGCCGCTGCCGCAAGAACAAAAAATGGCCGCCGCAGCCGCCCTCGGCCAAGCCCGGCTGCGCACCCTGCGCGGTGCCGAAAGCGTACTGACCGGCCCCACCGGCGAACGCAACGTATTGAGCTGGAAAGCCCCGCAGCGCATATGGCTCTACGGCGGCAGCCTGATCCAATCCTTCAACGCACTGGCACAACTCGCCGCCAACGGCATACAGGCCGTCGTCGAACCCGCCCACCCGCTGGCCGCCTATGCCGACAGCTTGTACGGACTGCTGCAAGTCAACCCGCAGCCCGAAACCGCACACATCAGCCACGCCGCCGCCCTCGAAGCCCTGCCCGCCGAACGCAAGCAAACACTGGCAGCAGGCAGCGGCCCGCTGATTAAAATCCTGCCCGCCGAAAACGGCCTCGACATCCTGCAAATCCTGGAAGAAACCGCCTGCAGCACCAACACCACCGCCGCCGGCGGCAACGCCAGCCTGATGGCCATGTCCGATTAAGCGGTCACAAATAAAAGGCCGTCTGAAACTGCAAAACAGTTTCAGACGGCCTTTCTTTAGCGCAGTAGGTCGGGCATTTTTGCCCGACAATTCGTTGATA
>NZ_BCWL01000086.1 GCF_001592185.1 Bergeriella denitrificans NBRC 102155 | reverse complement strand
GAATAGAGGAGGTATGGGCAAGGCGCAGTAAGGCCGTCTCATTCTTCTTGATAAACGGCTACAGATTATAAGGGAATGCGGGCCGCCGTGATGCAGAAAATCGGATGCGGCGGCACAAGGCTTATTTTCAATGACGATATAACACGCGCCGGGCAATATCCGATAAAATAGCGCGATTGACGATTAGGCCGTTTGAAAAAGGATAACAAGCATGGCAAAAGCAAGAGGCGGTTTGGGCCGCGGTTTAGACGTACTGATTTCCAACGGTGTGGACAACAGCAGCAGCGACCGGCTGACCACGGTGGCCATTGCCGACATCCAGCCCGGCCGCTATCAGGCGCGGGTGCAGATGGACGACGAAGCCCTGCAGGAGCTGGCCGATTCGATTAAGGCGCAGGGCGTGATTCAGCCCGTGATTGTGCGCGAACACGGCCTGTCGCAATACGAACTGATTGCGGGCGAACGCCGCTGGCGCGCATCGCAGCTGGCGGGTTTGACCGAAATTCCCGTCGTCATCAAAACCATCAGCGACGAAACCGCGCTGGCAATGGGTCTGATCGAAAACCTGCAGCGCGAAAACCTCAATCCGATTGAAGAAGCACAAGGTTTGAAACGCCTCGCCGATGAGTTCGGTCTGACCCACGAAACCATTGCCAAAGCCGTCGGTAAAAGCCGCAGCGCGATTTCCAACAGCCTGCGCCTGCTGGGTCTGCCCGAGCCAGTACAGGAAATGCTTTACCAGCGCCGTCTGGAAATGGGGCACGCGCGCGCGCTGCTGACCTTGCCGGTGGTGGAGCAGCTGGCTCTGGCACAAAAAGCCGTTAAAAACGGCTGGTCGGTGCGCGAAGTCGAGCGCCGCAGCCAGTTGGCACAGCAGGCCAAGCAGCCGGAAATCAAGAAAACCATCAGCGCCGACCTGCGCCGTCTAAACGATGTGTTGACGGAAAAGCTGGGTGTGAATGCCGAAGTCAAAACCACCAATCAGAAAAAAGGCAAAATCGTACTGCATTTCGATACGCCGGAAACATTTGACTATCTGCTCAAGCAGCTGGGTGTGGATTATCAGGCATAAAGCCGCGCCAAACTGCAGAAAGGCCGTCTGTTTTCAGACGGCCTTTTTATAAAAATTGATGTAAATCAAAATGCTAAGGCGCGGGCGGGAACGCTCTGCGGGCGGCTCTGCGGCATATTGTGTTTTTTCAGACAGTTAATGCTGTAATAAACTGTAGTTTGTGTTAAAATCTGCTAGAAAAACAAACGGCTGGATTGGCCGTCTGAAAATCGTGTAAAAGAAGCGGGCGGCAGGTGTGCCGCGTTTCACACAGATTAACATTCGGCTTGACGCGCGTAAGCTTCTTCTTTATAGTAGCCCCGCCCGATTATGGCAGTTGTTTCTTTAATAATTATATGACGCGGATTTTGATTTCACAGGCAGGCGTACTGATTGCCGTTTCCCTATTGAACGCGCTGTTTGCCGGAGTCCGCGGCTTTTGGTCTGCCGTTGCTGGCGGGCTGACGTATCTCATCCCCACTCTTATTACAGTTTTACTTTTAAAACTTTTCAAGGCCAATCCCTATCTGCAAAGCAGAATGATGGTCTTCGGAGAGGTTTTAAAAATAATGCTGTCGCTGGTGCTGCTGCTGGCCGTGTTTGCAGTGTGGCACGAATCTCTGGCGTTTTTGCCGTTTTTCTTCGGATTAACCGGCGTCAGCCATCTGGTTTTTTTAGTATTGTTGAGAGTTAAAGATTATGGCAGGTGAATCAATGACTGCAGCCGACTACATCAAGCACCACTTGCAAAGCTTGACCAGTCTGTCGGATGTTACCCAGGGCCAAGGCCTGAAAAATATTGCTGACTTTTCATTCATCAACCTCGACGCGATTTTCTTTGCCGTCGTGCTGGGCGTATTGGGCAGCTTCCTGCTGTGGCGCGGCGCGAAAGCCGCTACCGCCGGCGTGCCCGGCCGCTTCCAGGCTGCAGTGGAAATCCTGTATGAGTTTGTGGACGATATGTGCAAGAGCATCATCCACAACGAGCAGTCGCGCAAAGCTGTAGCTCCGCTGGGTCTGACGCTGTTTGTCTGGATTTTCCTGATGAATGCGATGGACTTGCTGCCTGTTGATTTGCTGCCCGTTGCCTGGCAGGGTCTGACCGGCGACCACCACGCCCTGCTGCGTGTCGTGCCGACCGCGGATTTGAATACCACGCTGGCACTGGCCATCGGCGTACTGATTATCTGTATTTACTACAACATCAAAATCAAAGGCTTCGGCGGCTGGATGCATGAAATGTTCAGCGCACCTTTCGGCAGCAAGCTGGCTCCGGCCAACTTCCTGTTGAACCTGGTTGAGTTTTTGTCCAAAACCGTATCGCACGGTATGCGGTTGTTCGGCAATATGTATGCCGGCGAGCTGGTCTTCCTGCTGATTGCCTTGTTGGGCGGCGCATGGGCGGCTTCCGGCAGCGTGGGTGTGATGGATCCGATTCTGTTCGTATTCCACATTCTCGCAGGTTTGGCTTGGGCGATTTTCCATATTCTGGTCATTACCCTGCAGGCCTTCATCTTCATGGCATTGGCGTTTGTCTATATCGGCCAGGCGCATGATGCGCACTAACTTCCCGACGGAAGAGTGCTCCCTTTTTCTCATGTAGTTTTTTTAACGTAGTTTTGACCTTTGTTTTTCATTAAGGAGTTTTAAAATGGGTTTGATTGCTATCGCATGTGGTTTGATCGTTGCTTTGGGCGCTCTGGGTGCTTCTATCGGTATCGCAATGGTCGGTTCCAAATATCTGGAATCTTCTGCACGTCAGCCTGAGCTGATTGGCCCGCTGCAAACCAAACTGTTCCTGATCGCCGGTCTGATCGACGCCGCATTCCTGATCGGTGTGGCCATCGCCCTGCTGTTCGCCTTTGTTAACCCGTTTGCAGGCTAATCCGAACAGACAACTGTTCCGATACAGGCGCCCCGGCGTTTGTTTGATTAACCCTAATACGAAGGTTAAGTAAAGTGAATATCAATGCAACCTTATTTGCGCAGATCATCGTCTTTTTCGGTCTGGTATGGTTTACCATGAAATTTGTGTGGCCGCCGATTGCAAAAGCGTTGGACGAGCGCGCCGCAAAAGTTGCCGAAGGCTTGGCTGCCGCCGAGCGTGGCAAAAGCGACTTTGAGCAGGCAGAGAAGAAAGTTGCAGAACTCTTGGCCGAAGGGCGTGGACAGGTAGCCGAAATGGTTGCCAACGCCGAAAAACGCGCTGCCAAAATCATTGAGGAAGCCCGCGAGCAAGCCTCCAATGAAGCGGCACGCATTACAGCACAAGCCAAAGCCGATGTAGATCAAGAAGTCAACCGCGCCCGCGAAGTATTGCGCGAGCAGGTTGCCTCGTTGGCTGTGAAAGGTGCGGAAGCGATTTTGCGTAGCGAAGTGGATGCGTCCAAACACGCTGCGCTGCTCAGCAACCTGAAACAGGAGCTGTAACATATGGCAGAGTTCGCAACGATTGCCAGACCCTATGCGAAAGCATTGTTCGGTTTGGCACAGGAAAAAAACCAAATTGAGTCTTGGTTGGGCGGACTGAAAGAACTGGCAGCGGTCATGCAGGACCCCAAGGTGCTTGCATTGGTCGAGCAACCTGAAACCGACGCTTCCGAAAAAGCGCAGACACTGGCCGACTTGGTCGGCCTGCAAAAAGACGGTCTTGCAAATTTTGTAACCGTTTTGGCCGAGCAGAAGCGTTTGGCCGTTTTGCCGGAAGTGTACGCGCAATATCAAGACTTGGCCTTGGCACTCAAGCACACCAAATCCGCAACGGTGTACAGCGCATACGAGCTGACACCGAAACAGCTGGAAGATGTAACCGCTACATTGAAAGAGCGTTTCAACAGCGACTTGGTGGTGACGACGCAGGTCGATCCCGATTTGATCGGCGGCCTGAAAGTCGAAGTGGGTGACCAGGTTTGGGATTTGTCTGTACAGGCCAAATTAAACAACCTGTACACGACTATGACGAATTAGGAGAGTTTTCATGCAGCTTAATCCTGCTGAAATTAGCGATTTGATTAAAGCCAAAATCGAAAATCTGTCTGTCAAAGCGGAAGTGCGTACCCAAGGTACGGTGATTTCCGTTACAGACGGCATTGTACGCATTCACGGCTTGTCAGACGCCATGCAAGGTGAGATGCTCGAATTCCCCGGCAATACTTTCGGCTTGGCCATGAACTTGGAGCGCGACTCCGTTGGTGCCGTAGTATTGGGTGAATACGAACACATTAAAGAAGGCGATACCGTTACCTGTACCGGTCGCATTTTGGAAGTACCGGTCGGCCGCGAGCTGGTCGGCCGCGTTGTGGATGCGCTGGGTCGTCCGATTGACGGCAAAGGCCCGATTAACGCCTCTCAAACCGCGCCGATTGAAAAAATCGCCCCGGGCGTGATTGCGCGTAAATCGGTCGATCAGCCGATGCAGACCGGTATCAAAGCCATCGACTCTATGGTACCCGTCGGCCGCGGTCAGCGCGAGCTGATTATCGGCGACCGTCAAACCGGTAAAACCGCTGTGGCTTTGGATGCCATCGTCAACCAAAAAGGTACGGGCGTTATCTGTATCTATGTGGCTGTCGGCCAAAAAGCATCTTCCATCGCCAACGTGGTACGCAAGCTGGAAGAGCACGGTGCGCTGGAGCACACCATCGTTGTTGCCGCTACTGCTTCCGAAGCAGCCGCGCTGCAATATATCGCGCCTTACTCTGGCTGCACTATGGGCGAATTCTTCCGCGACCGCGGTGAAGATGCCCTGATTGTATATGACGATTTGTCCAAACAAGCCGTAGCCTACCGTCAGATTTCCCTGCTGCTGCGCCGTCCGCCGGGCCGCGAAGCCTACCCAGGCGACGTATTCTATCTGCACTCCCGTCTGCTGGAGCGCGCTGCGCGCATCAATGAAGACGAAGTGGAAAAACTGACCAACGGCGAAGTAAAAGGCAAAACCGGCTCTCTGACCGCGCTGCCGATTATCGAAACCCAAGCCGGCGACGTATCCGCATTCGTACCGACCAACGTCATCTCGATTACAGACGGCCAAATCTTCTTGGAAACCGACTTGTTCAATGCCGGTATCCGTCCTGCCATCAACGCCGGTATTTCCGTATCGCGCGTAGGCGGTGCGGCGCAAACCAAAGTCATCAAGAAATTGGGCGGCGGTATCCGCTTGGCATTGGCACAATACCGCGAGCTGGCGGCATTCTCCCAATTCGCCTCCGATTTGGACGAAGCAACGCGCAAACAGCTGCAACACGGCGAAGTGGTGACCGAATTGATGAAACAAAAACAATTCAGCACCCTGAATACCGCCGAAATGGCGCTGACCCTGTGGGCAATCAACAACGGCTCTTACGAAGACGTACCGGTTTCCAAAGCTCTGGCTTTCGAAGCGGAATTCCTGGGCCACGTCCGCACCCAGCTGCCGGCTGTGTTGGAAGCGATTAATGCTTCAGGCGCGATGTCTGATGAAAGCGAAAAAGCATTGACCGAAGCCATGAAGTCTTTCAAATCTTCTTACGCTTACCAAGCTTAAGATTCGAAATGAAAGGAGTCTGAAATGGCAGTAGGAAAAGAGATTCTCACCAAAATCCGCAGTGTTCAGAATACCCAAAAGATCACTAAAGCGATGCAGATGGTGTCTACCTCTAAAATGCGGAAGACTCAGGAACGGATGCGCCTGGCGCGTCCGTACGCCGAAAAAGTACGTCTGGTTATGAGCCATCTGGCGCAAACCCATACCGACCACGGTATCACATTGCTGGAGCCGCACCGCGAGGTGCGCCGCGCCGGCTTTATCCTGATTACCTCGGACAAAGGTTTGTGCGGCGGCTTGAATGCCAACGTATTGAAGAAATTTTTGGCGAAAGTTCAAGAGTATCAGGAACAAGGCATCCAAGTCGAAGTCGTGTGCCTGGGCAGCAAAGGCTTAGCAGCCTGCCAAAGTATCGGTCTGGACATCATCGCCAGCGCAACCAATTTGGGCGACACGCCTAAAATGGAAATGCTGCTGGGCCCCTTGACCGAAATCTTCCAACGCTATGAAAAGCATGAATTGGATGCGATTCACTTGGTGTATTCCGGTTTCGTGAATACCATGCGCCAAGAGCCGCGTATGGAAGTATTGCTGCCGATTGGCCAGAACGAGATTGAAGAAGTCAACGGCGATTCCGCCATGAATTGGGAATACCGTTACGAGCCGAGTCCTGTCGCCGTATTGGAATATCTGGTTCGCCGCTATTTAGAATCTGTGGTTTATCAAGCATTGAGCGATAATATGGCTTCCGAGCAGGCGGCGCGTATGGTGGCGATGAAAGCCGCTACCGACAACGCCGGCAATGCCATCAAAGAGCTGCGCTTGGTGTACAACAAATCGCGCCAAGCAGCGATTACCACAGAATTGTCAGAAATTGTTGCAGGTGCAGCGGCAGTGTAATGCCGTCTGAAACTGTACGGAAAATAGGATACGATAATGAGCCAAGGCAAAATCGTACAAGTAATTGGTGCCGTAGTGGACGTGGAATTTCCACGCGACGCTATCCCGCACGTTTACGATGCCCTGAAATTGGACGATACCGGTCTGACCCTGGAAGTACAACAGCTTCTGGGCGACGGCGTGGTGCGTACCATTGCCATGGGTAGTTCGGACGGCCTGAAACGCGGCCTGTCCGTCAGCAATACCGGTTCCCCGATTGCCGTGCCGGTAGGCAAGGCGACCCTGGGCCGTATTATGGACGTTTTGGGCAACCCGGTTGACGAAGCCGGCCCTGTTGCCGCCGCGGAAACCCGCGCCATCCACCAAGCCGCGCCGAAATTCGACGAGCTGTCTTCAGCAACCGAATTGCTGGAAACCGGTATTAAAGTTATCGACTTGCTGTGTCCGTTTGCCAAAGGCGGTAAAGTAGGTCTGTTCGGCGGTGCCGGTGTGGGCAAAACCGTAAACATGATGGAATTGATTAACAACATCGCCAAAGCGCACAGTGGTCTGTCCGTATTTGCCGGTGTCGGTGAGCGTACCCGCGAAGGTAACGACTTCTACCACGAGATGAAAGATTCCAATGTATTGGACAAAGTAGCCATGGTGTACGGCCAAATGAACGAACCTCCGGGCAACCGCTTACGCGTAGCCCTGACCGGTTTGACCATGGCCGAATACTTCCGCGACGAAAAAGACGAAAACGGCAAAGGCCGCGACGTATTGTTCTTCGTGGACAACATCTACCGCTACACCCTGGCCGGTACCGAAGTATCCGCACTGCTGGGCCGTATGCCGTCTGCAGTAGGTTACCAACCGACATTGGCAGAAGAAATGGGTCGTTTGCAAGAGCGTATTACCTCTACCCAAACCGGCTCCATTACCTCTATCCAAGCCGTGTACGTACCTGCGGATGACTTGACCGACCCGTCTCCTGCGACCACTTTCGCCCACTTGGATGCGACCGTCGTATTGAGCCGCGATATTGCCTCTTTGGGTATTTACCCGGCAGTTGACCCGCTGGACTCTACTTCCCGTCAGCTCGACCCGATGGTATTGGGTCAAGAGCACTACGACGTTGCCCGCGGCGTACAGTCAACCCTGCAGAAATACAAAGAATTGCGCGACATCATCGCCATTCTGGGTATGGACGAGTTGTCTGACGAAGACAAACTGACCGTAATGCGTGCGCGTAAAATCCAACGCTTCCTGTCGCAACCGTTCCACGTTGCCGAAGTATTTACCGGCTCTCCGGGCAAATACGTACCGCTGCGCGACACCATCGCCGGCTTCAAAGCCATTTTGAACGGCGAATACGACCACCTGCCGGAACAAGCGTTCTACATGGTGGGCGGCATCGAAGAAGCAGCCGAGAAAGCGAAAACCTTAAACTAAGGAGGCCGGCATGAGCATCATGCGAGTTGAAGTGGTCAGTAGCGAGCAAAACATCTATTCGGGCGAAGCCAGCTTTGTGGTGGTGCCGACCGTACAGGGTGAGCTCGGTATTTACCCGCGACACGAGCCGATTATGAGTTTGGTACGCCCCGGTGCATTGCGTTTGACCGTGCCGGGCGAAGCTGAAGAAATTCTGGTAGCCGTTTCCGGCGGTCTCTTGGAAGTACAGCCTGATAAAATTACCGTACTGGCGGATGTTGCCGTCCGCAGTGCCGAAATGGATCAGGCGCGTGCGGAAGAGGCTAAAAAAGCCGCAGAAGCCCGAATTTCCAAAGCCGCAGATGAGGAATCTCTGGCCAAGGCGCAAGCCGCTTTGGCCGCAGCGATTGCCCAGCTCAAAACCTTGGATTATCTTCGTTCGCAAAAAAACAAGTAATATTACTGATGAAAAAGCACGGTTTGATACCGTGCTTTTTTGCGTTTGCCCTCTGTGTCTGTTCAGGGAAATATATAGTCGGAGAAATGAAATTCTGATACAAGGCGGCGAGCCGCAGGCAGTACATATAGTACGACAAGGCGA
>NZ_BCWL01000085.1 GCF_001592185.1 Bergeriella denitrificans NBRC 102155 | reverse complement strand
CCATTCTGTGTTATTCGACTATAAAAAAGCCGTCTGAAAAAAACCTTGATTTTTCAGACGGCTTTTTTGGCGAAAACTGCGGCTATGTACTGCCCGGGCGACCTGCCCTATCCCGCCGCTTTCGGAAACTTCAACACCGTTTCCCCTTTGCCTTTATCCCAATCGATTTTAACCGCGCCGCCCTCGACCAGGCGGCCGAACAGTAATTCGTCGGCCAGGGCTTTGCGGATTTTTTCCTGAATCAGGCGGTGCATCGGGCGCGCGCCCATTTGCGGATCAAAGCCTTTTTCCGCCAGATAGCGGCGCAGCGCGGGGGTAAAGACGGCTTCGACTTTGCGCTCGAGCAGCTGCTGCTCAAGCTGCAGCAGGAATTTGTCCACCACTTTGGCAATCACGCTTTCATCCAGCGGCGCAAACGGAATCACAGCATCCAGGCGGTTGCGGAATTCGGGCGTAAAGAGCTTGTTGATGGCCTGCATCTCATCGCCGCGCTCGCGTTTGGCGGTAAAGCCCAGCGTCGGGCGGCTGAGGCTTTCCGCGCCGGCATTGGTCGTCATAATCAGGATGACGTTGCGGAAATCGGCGCTTTTGCCGTTGTTGTCGGTCAGCTTACCCGCGTCCATTACCTGCAGCAATACATTGAAAATATCGGGGTGGGCTTTTTCGATTTCGTCGAGCAGCAAAACGCAATGCGGCTGCTTGTTTACCGCTTCGGTCAACAGGCCGCCCTGCTCGAAGCCGACATAGCCCGGCGGCGCACCGATCAGGCGCGATACGGCGTGGCGTTCCATATATTCCGACATATCGAAGCGCTGCAGCGGAATGCCCAGCGAAAAGGCAAGCTGGCGGGCGACTTCGGTTTTGCCGACGCCGGTCGGGCCGGAAAACAGGAAGCTGCCGACAGGCTTATCGGGCAGCCCCAGGCCGGAGCGTGCCATTTTGACGGCCGACACCAGCGCTTCCACCGCCTTATCCTGCCCGTACACCATATTTTTCATATCGCGCGCCAGATGCTGCAGCACCTGCTTGTCGTCATGGGAAACGGTTTTCTCGGGAATGCGAGCGATTTTGGCGACCACGGCTTCGATTTGCGCTTTGCCGATGACTTTTTTCTGCTTGGATTTAGGCAAAATCCGCTGCGCCGCGCCGGCTTCATCGACAATATCGATGGCTTTGTCGGGCAGGAAACGCTCGTTGATGTAGCGTGCGGAAAGTTCGGCAGCGGCCTCCAGCGCGGCTTGGGTGTAGCGCACTTGGTGGAAACCCTCGAATACCGGTTTCAAACCCTGCAGGATTTTGACCGTTTCGGCCACGCTCGGCTCGGCGATGTCGATTTTTTGGAAGCGGCGGCTCAAGGCGTGGTCTTTGGCGAAAATGGTGCGGTATTCTTCGTAAGTGGTCGCACCGATGCAGCGCAACACGCCTTTGGCCAAAGCGGGCTTGAGCAGGTTGGACGCATCCATCGTGCCGTTGCTGGTGCTGCCCGCACCGATGACGGTATGGATTTCGTCCACAAACAAAACGGCATCGGGCACTTGCTCCAGCCGCTTCAACACCGCTTTCACCCGCGCTTCAAAATCGCCACGGTATTTCGTACCCGCCAGCAAAGCGCCCATATCCAACGCATACACCACCGCATCTTTCAACACTTCGGGCACGCTGCCGGACACGATTTGGTAAGCCAGCCCCTCTGCCAATGCGGTTTTGCCCACGCCGGCTTCTCCGACCAGCAGCGGGTTGTTTTTGCGGCGGCGGCACAGCGTCTGCACCAGCCGCTCCATCTCGTGGCTGCGACCGATAAGCGGATCTATCCGGCCGGCGCGGACTTCTTCGTTCAAATTCAAAGTATAGTCGGCCAGCGCATCGCCCTCTTTGCCGTCTGCGCCTGCCTCCTGGCCGTCTATGGCGTCTGAAACTGCTTCATCCGCGCCGCCTTGTGCGATACAGCGCAGAATATCGAAGCGCGTGACCGACTGCTGCTTGAGGAAATAAACCGCATGGCTGTCGGCCTCGCTCATAATGGCTACCAGCACATCCAAAGGCGTCACCTCGCTTTTGCCCGCCGACTGGGTATGCACCATCGCCCGCTGTATCACTCGCTGGAAGCCGAGTGTCGGCTGGGTTTCGGTGCTATCGAGCAGATGCTCGGGAATTACGGGCGTATTTTCCGCCGTACTCTCGGCCAGCTGCTCTGTCAGGCGCGGCAAATCCGCGCCGCAGCCGCCCAGCACTCTGCCGACGGCTTCGTCTTCGTCCAGCAATACCTGCAGCAGCTGCTCGATGCCGATAAATTCATAATGACGGCCGCGCGCTTCGTTATACAGAAGCTGCAAAATCCGTTCCAACTCGGCTGAAATCATGCTCAAACCTCCTCCACAATACATTGCAGCGGAAATTCTTCCGCTTGGGCGCGCTGCAAAACCTGCTGCTGCTTGGTATAGGCGATGTCGCGCGTATAAGTGCCGCACAAGCCCTTGCCTTCATGGTGCACCAGCAGCATCACCGCCACCGCCTGCTCTTGGCCGAGCATAAAGATTTCGGTCAGCACCTCGACCACAAATTCCATCGTCGTATAATCATCGTTCAGCAGAAACACGCCGTAACGCTTGGGCGGCGGCGCTTCCCGGCGCTTCAGCAGCGTATCGGCATCATGATGCGTACTCGTTTTATTCATTGATATATTGGCTTTCGGATATTTTTCAAACCACAGCAAACCCTTATCCGCCCGCGCAGAGCCGCAGGCAGACAAAAGATTGTTAACAAAAAACCGGTTTTCTGTTGTATTTTGGCCTATTTTAATAAATTTTCCACTTTCTCCCAAACAATACTTGACGAAAAGGCTTAACAAATGTAAAAAGACAGACAGCAGAGTCGGCACTCGAATAAGCATATGTGTTTTGGGAGAAACTCGGAACTTTTAGGTTTTACGTTGCCATTTGCTGTTTTTTTCAATTTTTAAAGTATAGGAAGTTCTGTAATGGCAACCGGTATCGTAAAATGGTTCAACGACGCTAAAGGTTTTGGTTTCATCACTCCGGATGAAGGCGGCGAAGATTTGTTCGCGCACTTCTCTGCAATCAACATGGAAGGTTTCAAAACCCTGAAAGAAGGCCAACGCGTTTCTTTCGACGTAACCACCGGCCCTAAAGGCAAACAAGCTGCTAACATTCAAGCTGCTTAATTGACCATACGGCTTCGAGCTGTAAACATGGCGGGTTATCCCGCCATTTTTCATATCCGTACCCGACACCGATACCTGTGAATATAGACGACACCCGCTACCGTCAGGCGCTTGAGCGCATCGAGGCGTTAATCCGCCATCTGCGTGCCAACCAATCCGCCGCCTGTAGCCTTGCCGAAGAAGAAGACCTGATGCTGATGCGCCTGGCCGATTGGCAAACCGGTTTGCAACCCCACCACCAAGCCGCCATCGCCGAAATCGAACGGCTCTATCAGCACTATATCCGCCATGAACCCGATTAAACCCGGCATCTACCGCCATTACAAAGGCAATCTCTACGAAGTGACCGGCTGGGCGCGCCACAGCGAAACCGGCGAAGACATGGTCGTGTACCGCGCGCTTTACGGCGATTACGGCCTGTGGGTGCGCCCCGCCGCCATGTTTGCAGAAAACATTGCCGGCGAAGGCGGCACGCAGCCGCGTTTTGCCCTGATTCAGGCATTTTAATATTCAGACGGCCTTCGTGGTAAAATAACCGCTTCATTCCAGACCTGCCCCCTAAAGAATCCGCATCATGAGTATCGCCAATAATAAAAAAGCCTTTCACGATTTCTTTATCGAAGACCAGCTCCAAGCCGGTTTGGTATTGGAAGGCTGGGAAGTCAAAGCCATCCGCGCCGGCCGCGTGCAGCTCAAAGAAAGCTATATCCACTGGAAAAAAGGCGCATTTTACCTGGTCGGCTGCCACATCACCGCCCTGCCCACCGCATCGACCCATGTCAAACCCGACCCCGTGCGCCAGCGCAAGCTGCTGCTGAACCAGTCGGAAATCAACAAGCTCATCGGCAAAACCGAGCGCGCGGGCTATACCATCGTGCCGCTGAATATGCACTACCACAAAGGCCGCATCAAAATGGACATCGGCCTGGCCAAGGGTAAAAAGCAGCACGACAAACGCCAAAGCCTGAAAGAAGCCGATTGGAAGCGCGAAAAACAGCGCCTGATGAAAGCAGTGCGTTAATTGGATAAGGAAAAGCCGTCTGAAAATCCGATATTTCGGTTTTTCAGACGGCTTTTTACCGTTTTGAGACACGGTTTTACTGCCGCAGCTTGGATATCGGCTGCCAAACCGCAACCAATCTGCCTACAAACCCAATTCACGCAAAAAGCGGATGTCGTCGGCCCAGCCGGATTTCACTTTCACCCACACTTTCAAAAACACTTTCTGCCCGAACAGTTTTTCCATATCCAGGCGCGCTTCGGTGGAGATTTTTTTCAAACGCTCGCCGCCTTTGCCGATCAAAATCGCTTTCTGGCTGTCTTTGTCCACCAATACTGCGATGTAGATGCGGTGGATATCCTCGCCCTCTTCAAACTGCTCCACTTCCACGTTCATCGCGTAAGGCAGCTCTTCGCCCAAATAGCGGAACAGTTTTTCGCGCACGATTTCCATCGCCAAGAAGCGGGACGATTTGTCCGTCACCATATCTTCGGGATACATCGGCACGCTCTCGGGCAGATAAGGCTTGAGCACTTCCAGCAGATTGGCGATACGCAGGCCGTGTTTGGCCGATACGACTTCGTGCCCCGCAAATTCAAATTCTTGCGACACCTCGTCCACAAAAGCCTGCAGCGCGTATTTATCTTTGGCCTTGTCTTTATCGATTTTGTTCACCACCAGCAGCACCGGCGTATGCTTGGGCAGCTGCTTGATAACCACGCGGTCGGCATCGGTAAAGCGCATGGCTTCAATCACAAACACCACCACGTCCACGCCGCTCAAAGCCTCGGTCACGTTTTGGTTCAGGCGGTCGTTGAGCGCGTTGCGGTGGTTGGTTTGGAAACCGGGAGTATCGACAAACACAAATTGCGCGGTGTCGTCGGTATAAATGCCGGTCACGCGGTTGCGCGTGGTTTGCGCTTTTTTGCTGGTGATGCTGATTTTTTGGCCGATTAAGTGGTTCATCAGCGTCGATTTGCCCACGTTCGGTCGGCCGACAATGGCAACAAAGCCGCAGCGGTAGCCTTCGTTACGTTGGGCTTCGTTGTTTAAAAAGGTTTCAATATCCATGTCTGTATCTTTATCTGTATGGTTTGAGGCCGTCTGAAAACGGGTTGTTTTTCAGACGGCTTGTGTCGTCAAAAACGCCTTTACCGCCGCGCGCACCTGCCCCGCTTCCGCCAAAATCTGCGTTTCCCACTTGGCTTCGCTGCTTTCTCGGATTAAATCCAGCTTCATGCGCTCGTTGCGTTTAAGCTGCTTGCGCTCTTCCAGCACCGGCATGTCCGCCACGACTTGATAAAGTTCGCCCATCGCAGGGTAAGCGGCAAAATCCAGCGCCAATACTTCCAAGAGCGGCTTTATCCGCAATACGCCTTCAGACAAATTACACTGCCCCTGCTGCATCGCCATGGCAATAATATCCACACTCTCCGCAATCTTGGCGCGGCGCGCGGCCTGCGCGGCTTGGATTTCTCGGCGCTGACGGTACACTTTTGCCCACAGCCACGCAGCATAGGCAGCCATAGCGGCAATCAGCAACAGCGCTGCAATCATCAAAAGGTTCATTTTTCAGACGGCCCTCATGCGCCGGCAGCCGCGCCAAAACGCTCTGCCCGCAGTAAAATCATCGAATATTCAAACGCAGCGGCATTATTTCTTGCGCTTGAGCGGATAATGCTGCTCCAGCCAGACCAAAGCGGTTTTGGCGGTTTCCTGCTCGGCGGCTTTGCGGCTGACGCCCTCGGCCTGACAGATAAACCCCGGCTCGCCCAAATCACAAGATACCACGAAGCGGCTGTCGTTGGCATGGCCGATTTGCTCTTCGATGCGGTATTTCGGCAACGCCATGCGCCGCGCCTGCAAAGCCTCCTGCAGCGCGGTTTTATTGTCTTTGCCCTGATTTTTCAAATCCACGCGCTTAACGCGCTCGGCAAACAGATGGCGCACTACTTTTTCCGCCGCTCCGAAATCGGCATCGAAACTCACGGCGGCAAACATCGCCTCCATCGCGTCAGCCAAAATCGAAGGCCGTTTGAACCCGCCGCTTTTCAGCTCGCCCGCGCCCAGATACAGGCCGTTGCCGACCTCCATTTCCAGCGCGATTTCCGCCAGCACGCCCTCGTTCACCAAATTGGCACGCAGCCGCGACAGCTCGCCCTCGCTCAATTTGGGAAACGCCTCAAACAGCATTTTCGCCACGGTATAGTTCAAAATCGCATCGCCGACAAACTCGAAACGCTCGTTGTTTTTCGCATTAAAGCTGCGGTGGGTCAGAGCCTGCCGCAATAATTCGAGATTGTTGAACTCATAGCCCAAGTGCTTCTGAATGGCACGCTGCGCCTGCTGTTTGATTAAATCGGTTTTCATGCTTACTTTCAAAAAAAGCAGCCCGAATGCGTTTCGATACTCCAAAGCCGCGGCGGCCGCTGCGTGCAAAATATGGAAACACTTTAAGGCTGTGTTTATGATTCATCAGGCCGTCTGAAAATTATAGCCGTTTCACTTTAGCTTGATACAGCGTTGCTGCTTCAGTAGCTTAGTCAAGCCCCCTCTTTGAGCCGGACGAGCCAACGCCGTAGCCGAAATTACTCTCCGACTATATCTTTTTTCAGACGGCCTCCATTGTATAGTGAATTCAAATAAAAAATCTACAGCGTTGGCTGCGCCTTGTCGCACTACCTGTACTGCCTGCGGCTTGCCGCCTTGTATCTTTCTTATTTGAATCCACTATAACATTACACGCTACCTTTATCCGCCGCCGCCCGATTTCCATGCGGAAATTGCACAAATCGTGTAAAATCACGCCTGTATTTTCCACTTTGCACACCCATTATGAACCTATTTGCACAAGCCCTGTCCGTCGCGCTCGACCGCTGCATCGCCACCAAAGCCGTCAGCGAAGAAGGCGGCCCGGTCGGCTTTCTCTACCGCGAAGAGCCGGTATTCGAACACGACAGCGGCTGGCGCTTCTTCTGCGGCGACGAAACCGACGAATACACCGACAATCCCGATAACTTCACCGTATTGAGCATGTCGGACATCACCAAAAACAACCCCGACATCGTACCCCTGCTGACACAACCCGCCGGCAGCGCCTGGGAGCTGGCCGAAGACGGCAGCTTCCAAGCCGTATCGGATTGGCAGCCGCAGGATTAACATTTTTCAGACGGCCCGAGCGCAAAAGCCGTCTGAATACCGACACAACTAAGGATTAGCATGAACATCATCGAACCCAACTTAAACGGCAAACAGCTGCGTATCGGCATCGTACAGGCCCGCTTTACCAACGAAATCGGCGGCGAAATGCTCAAAGTCTGCTGCCGCACCCTGCTCGAGCTGGGCGTAGCCGACGAAGACATCACCATCACCACCGTACCCGGCGCGCTGGAAGTGCCGCTGGTGCTGCAAAACATGGCCGCTTCCGAGCAATACGATGCCCTGATTGCCATCGGCGTGGTTATTCGCGGCGAAACCTACCACTTCGAGCTGGTCGCCAACGAATCCGGCGCAGGCGTCACCCGCGTCGGCCTCGACCACAACATCCCGATTGCCAACGCCATTCTGACCACCGAAAACGACGAGCAGGCCGTAGCGCGTATCGAAGAAAAAGCCGCCGATGCTGCCAAAGTTGCCGTTGAGTGCGCCAACTTGGTGAATTTTCTGCTGGAAGAGCAATTCGACGACGAAGAAGAGTAAGCCGATAAGCTGCCTCTTGTTTAACCTTGGGTTGGCAACTTAGCTTGCCCCCAACCGACACTTCTCCGCGCCGTCACGCCCGTTTGCACGAACATGACGGCCGGGTGGGTTTCAATCCATCCCACCCTTCCGATTTTCAGACGGCCTTGCCCCAAAGGCCGTCTGAACCCGTTTCAAACCATAAGGATTTCCCCATGAAAACCCCACGCCGCCGCGCCCGCGAGCTGGCCGTACAAGCCCTGTACCAAGCCGGTCTCAACCAAACCGCCGCACCGGAAGTTGCCAAAAACATCCGCGAACTGCCCGATTTTGAAAAAGCCGACGAAGAGCTGTTTACCAAACTGTTTTTCGGCGCACACAGCAACGCCGCCGAGCACATGGCACACATCCGCCCCCTGCTCGACCGCGACGAAAAAGACCTCAGCCCGATCGAGCGCGCCGTATTGCTGATGGCCTGCCACGAATTAAGCGCCATGCCTGAAACGCCTTATCCCGTGATTATCAACGAAGCCATCGAAGTCACCAAAACCTTCGGCGGCACCGACGGCCACAAATTCGTCAACGGCATCCTCGACCGCCTGGCCGTACAACTGCGCCCGAACGATCCTAAACGCGCTTAAACGTCTGATGTGTA
>NZ_BCWL01000084.1 GCF_001592185.1 Bergeriella denitrificans NBRC 102155 | reverse complement strand
GGGCTAGCCAACGCCGTAGCAGGGTTTAAGTTCTACGACTATAATACGCGCAGTTCGACCACATACTGATGATTATGGATATTTCAGATTTCGATTTCACGCTGCCGGACGCGCTGATTGCTCAACACCCGCCCGAAGAGCGCGGCAGCAGCCGCCTGCTGACCGCCCTGCCCGACGCACCGCTGCAGGACGGCACGTTTGCCGACATCGCAAACCTCATTGCAAGCGGCGACGTTTTGGTGTTCAACAACACCAAAGTCATGAAAGCCCGCCTTTTCGGGCAAAAAGCCAGCGGCGGCAAAATCGAAGCCCTGATTGAGCGCGTATCCGACCCGCATACCGCGCTGGCGCACATCCGCTCGTCCAAATCGCCCAAACCCGGCACCGAGCTGATTTTCGATGGCGGCATCCGCGCCATCATGACCGAGCGCGCGGGCGAACTCTTCTGCCTGCAATTCCAAGACAGCCGCAATGTGTACGAACTCTTGGAGCAATACGGCAAACTGCCCCTGCCCCCCTATATCGAACGCGCCGCCGACGACAGCGACGACAGCCGCTACCAAACCGTGTATGCCAAACACCAAGGCGCCGTCGCCGCCCCCACCGCCGGCCTGCATTTTACAGACGGCCTGCTGGCCGCGCTGCGTGCCAAAGGCGTACACACCGTCGAGGTGACCCTGCACGTCGGCGCCGGCACATTCCAGCCCGTGCGCGTTGACAATATTGCCGAACACAAAATGCACAGCGAATGGTTCGACGTACCGCCCGAAACCGTGGCTTTAATCGAAGCCGCCCACGCACGCGGCAACAAAGTCTGGGCCGTCGGCACCACCTCCATGCGCGCGCTGGAATCCGCCGCCCGAAGCGGCCGCCTGCAGGCCGGACAAGGCGACACCGACATCTTCATCACCCCCGGCTACCGCTTCCGCGTCGCCGACCGCCTGATTACCAACTTCCACCTGCCCAAATCCACCCTGCTGATGCTGGTCAGCGCCTTCTCCGGCATGGAACACATCCGCCGCGTTTACCGCCACGCCGTCGAGCAGCAATACCGCTTCTTCAGCTACGGCGATGCCATGGTGCTGGGCAGGCAGGAGACGGAATAAATGTTTTCGGTTTGATGACTTTATATAGTTGATTGAAAACGTGTGCCGATAGAAAAGGCCGTCTGAAAATGTGGGTTTTCAGACGGCTTTTTATCAATCAATATTTAAAATTGAATTAGCTTGAACACTAAACGCCTTCTGCCTTCAGCATTGCGACAAAATCCGATAATGTCGTCAAATTATATACATGGGGGATAAGATGATAGGCTTCTGCCAATTTGTTTTTGGCACTATGCCACCCTTGCCCGTCTGTAATCCAAACAAACTCATATTGCGGGTATTGGTTCACTTTAGGCGCGATATCAGAGTAAGCTCGGGCAACCTCATTGAGTTTTGAGCCGCCGCTGTTATAAAAATTCGTTTCAATCAAATACGTTTTCCGAGCCCCTTTGACTACAAAATCAAAGCGTTTGACATCTTCGCCCAAGCTGACCATCTCGGAAAATACCGTACTGCTTACCTCTTTCCGATATTGAATATCTGCCGCGTCAAACACCTTGGCAACAGCAATAGCCATATTATCGCCACCTCTGTTTTTACGGGCATTGACATCCAAGCCGACCTCGACCCCGAAAACATAATCAACCAAGTTATGAACGTCTTTATTTTGAAAGACTTCCAAAAGGCCTGTGCCGCATATATATTCGAAAATCTGCTCCGGTGATTTGAAATAGCTGTCTAATAAAACAGTTTCGCCCTGTTCGTTATAAGTTTTGGCCTTTTTACTTTTCCGAACGGCAATTAAAATATCCAAAACCTCAAAAACCTTGGGGTTTTCCTCAAACAGCTCCTCAACTGCCCGTTTTACGTCTTCCTGACCGATAAGATAATTAAGCTGGTTCAACTTCAAAGCAATTTTGGCTACATTTTTCCTGACTTTTTCAAAATCCACAAAATATTCCAAAGTGGCATTGGTTTCTGCCAACTGCCCGATGAACTTCTGAAAATCTTTATTATTCATTACTGGCTACCTATTCTTCTCTCGGATAACTCAAAAAAATCCAAATCAGTTTCACAACCGCAAAAATATCTATTGTGCTTTAACGCTGCTACGCCCGTCGTACCGCTGCCCATAAAGGGGTCGAAAATCAAATCACCTATATTCGATGAAGCAAGAATACACCTCTCAACCAATGCCAGAGGCTTCTGCGTTGGATGCTTTCCAAAAGTTTTCTCCACTTTTGGCGGAGGCGCAATCGTCCAAACACATTTCATTTGCTTATCATGATTCATCGCTTTCATGGCATCATAATGGAATGTATGTTTAGCCTTTTTGCTTTTTTTAGCCCAAATCAACGTTTCTGTGGAATGCGTAAAAAAGCGGCAGGATAAATTCGGAGGCGGATTAGGCTTTTCCCATGTAATATTATTCAAGAGATGGTAACCGATTACCCTCAATAAATAACCAATGGTATAAATGTTATGAAATGTACCGCACACCCAGATAGTGCCATTCGGTTTGAGAAGTGCGTAACACAGCCTCAGCCACTCTTCATAAAACTCCATGTCTGCAGCCAAGCCTTTGGATTTATCCCACTCGCCTTTATTGACTGAAACCGCCTGTCCATTTTGACAACTGATTCCGTCGTTGGATAAAAAATACGGCGGATCTGCAAAAATCATGTCGAAGCATCCATCAGGATGCTTTTCCAAAATTTTGCGCATAACCAATAGTGCGTCCTCATGATAAATCACGCTTCTATCGGTCACTTTTTTCTTCAATTTTGCATAATAAGGAGCCGAGGCTTCTCTAAGCGTTTGGATTGCCTGGTTCATAAATCGCCAATAACTCTGTTACTTTTCTTCTACTGCTGCCGCTGGCTGCAATATTTCTTTGAACATCAACCGTTTCAATACGCGCATTCCGATACAAATCGCGGGTAAACGGGATATCATGATTAGAAATCAAGATATTCTGCCCACGATTACACCCTGCCTCCGCCAGTTCGGCTAACCTTTGCTGTTCCCGCCCGTTAAAACCGCCTTGCGCGTAATGCGTAAATGAAGCGGTTTCCGTTAACGGTGCATAGGGTGGATCGCAATAAATGAAATCATCAGACCCGGCCTGCTGTAATACGTCCTGAAAATCACCGCAATGCAATGCCACTCTATCCGATTTTTGAATGAAATTATGCATTTCAAGCATAGGGAAATAGGGCGACTTATATCGGCCAAAAGGTACATTGAACAACCCTGAATTATTATAACGGCATAAACCATTGAACGCATGGCGGTTCAAATAAACGAATAACGCCGAACGCTCCAAGCTGTCTTCCGACGCATTAAACCTTTCCCGCAACTCATAAAATCTGCTTTCTTGATTATTCTCTGCCTCAAAAAAAGAGTGCGCATAATCAACAAACCCGCCTTTTTCTTGCTTCAAAGCTTTAAATAGATTAATCAAATCAAGATTTTTATCATTCAACAGATAAGCATCAAATTCCAAAGCCAAACTTAATGCAGCCGAACCGGAAAATGGCTCAATCAACCTGATGCGCTTTTTATCGGGAAAAAACTGCTCAATAAACGATACGAGCTTGGCTTTTCCTCCCGCCCATTTTAAAAAAGGCTTAGTATTCATCACTTAATCGCCCTACTCTCTTCAATCAACTCTACACTTAATATTTGTCATCTTCTTACACCGCTTCCAACTTCGCATACTTCGTATCCAATTCCTTCACCCCCTCTTTACCGAAATTAATCGTCAACCGTGCCGATTCGCCTTTATCGACGGCGTCGATAATCACACCGGTGCCGAATTTGGGGTGGCGGACGTTTTGGCCGATTTTGAAGCCGCCGTAGGTTTTTGCGGCTTGGTAGGTTTCGGCGGCACGGATGTCGCTGCGCGGTTTGGGCGTATCGAAACTTGCAAACGCGGCTTTTTTGGCGGACAGGTAATGCAACACTTCGGGCGGGATTTCTTCGACGAAGCGGGAGACGATGCCGAATTGGGTTTGGCCGTGCAGCATGCGTTGTTGCGCCATGCTGATGTATAGGCGTTTGCGGGCGCGGGTGATGGCGACGTACATCAGGCGGCGTTCTTCTTCGAGGCCGCCGCGCTCGGCGAGGCTCATTTCGCTGGGGAAGCGGCCTTCTTCCATGCCGGTGAGGAAAACGACGTTGAATTCCAAGCCTTTGGAGGCGTGGACGGTCATGAGCTGGATTGCGTCTTCGCCTTGTCCGGCTTGGTTTTCGCCGGATTCGAGGGCGGCGTTGCTGAGAAAGGCCAAAAGCGGGAAGGCGGGGTCGGCGGCGGCGATGTTGTCGGGCAGGATTTCGAAGTTGCTCTCTTCGGGGTTGAACTCGATGGCGGCGTTGACCAGCTCGTCGAGGTTGTCGAGTCGGTCTTGGTGGTCGCTTTTTTGGGTTTGGTAGTATTCGATGAGGCCGCTGTCTTTGAGGATGCCGGCGAGGATTTCGGGCAGGCTGAGTTGGCCGACTTGGTTGCGCAGGCTTTCAATCAGGCGCACAAAGGCGGCGGTTTTGGCGGCTTTCGCGCCTGCATTGCAGGCGGCCTGCCAGAGTGAGATGCCTTGTTCGGCGGAGGCCGTCTGAAGGTTTTCGATGGTGCGCGCGCCGATGCCGCGCGGGGGCATGTTGATGACGCGCAAGAGTGCGTTGTCGTCGTCGGGGTTGACGGCGAGGCGCAGATAGGCCAGCGCGTGTTTGATTTCCTGCCGTTCGTAAAAGCGCAGGCCGCCGTAGATTTTATACGGCACGCCGGCGCGGAACAGGGCTTGTTCGATGACGCGCGATTGGGCGTTGCTGCGGTAGAGTACGGCCATTTCGGAAAGCGGCCAGCCTTCGCGGTGCAGCGATTTGGCTTCGTCGATGATAAATTGGGCTTCTTCAAAATCGCTGGGCGCGGAAAGGTAGCGGATTTTGTCGCCTGCCGCCGCGTCGGTGCGCAGGTTTTTGCCCAGGCGTTCGTCGTTGTTTTCAATCACGGCGTTGGCGGCGGCGAGGATGTTGCCGACGGAGCGGTAGTTTTGCTCGAGCTTGATCGGCGCGTCGATGCCGAATTCGTGCATGAGGGCGGTCATGTTGCCGACATTCGCGCCGCGGAAGCGGTAGATGCTTTGGTCGTCGTCGCCCACGGCAAACACTGCCGCCGAATCGCCGGCCATCAGTTTCAGCCAGGCGTATTGCAATTTATTCGTGTCTTGGAATTCGTCCACCAGAATATGGTTGAAACGGTTTTGGTAGTGTTGGCGCAGGATGTCGTTGCGTTGCAGTATTTCGTAGCTGCGCAGCATGAGTTCGGCAAAATCAACTACGCCTTCGCGCCGGCAGATTTTGTCGTATTCGGCGTAGCATTCAATCATTCGGCGGGTATGCGGGTCGGGTGCTTCGAGTTTGTCGGCGCGCAGGCCGCTTTCTTTTTGGGCGTTGATGAAGCCTTGCAAACTGCGCGGGGCGATGATTTCTTCGGCGATATTCTGCGATTTGAGCAGGCGTTTGACGAGCGACAGCTGGTCGCCGGAGTCGAGAATTTGAAATGATGCGGGCAGCTCTGCTTCGCGGTGGTGCAGGCGCAGAAAGCGGTGGCAGAGGCCGTGGAAAGTACCCAGCCACATGGCGCGCACGTTCACCGGAATCATCGCGCCCAGGCGGGTTTGCATTTCTTTGGCGGCTTTGTTGGTGAAGGTGACCGCCATGATGCTGTGTACGCCCGCTTGGCGCGTTTGCAGCAGCCAGGCGATGCGGGTGGTGAGTACGCGGGTTTTGCCGCTGCCCGCGCCGGCGAGCACCAGTGCGGATTGCGGCGGCCAAGTGACGGCGGCAAGCTGCTCGGGATTGAGGCCTTGCAGGAGTTGTGCGGAAGATTCGGGTGCGTCGGGAAACATGATGATGCCGTCTGAAAGTTTCGGATAGGTTATTTTAAAGGAAAATATCTTGAAAGGCCGTCTGAAAATGAAAAATGGTGCTTTCGGGATATCCGGACGCTGCGGTTGCGGCGGTGCAGGCCATGCGCCCGGCAGGGAAAATGCGCCGGATTGTTGACAAGTGACCCTGCCAGCATATAGAGTATTTAAAAAAAATAACGAAAGTTTACAAAATGAAATTAGAGATTCATCCCATCAGCGAATCTGCGCTGGTCTGCACCCTTCCTGCGCCCGCCGACCTCTCCAAACAGCAAACCATCTGGGCTTTTGCCGCCGACAGCGAATCCCTGTCCGGCGTGGCGGAAGTCGTACCCGGTATGAACAATCTGACCGTTTTTGCCGAGCCGCAAACCGATTTGGCGGCACTCGCCGGGCGGCTGCATGATGTTTGGCTCCGTGTCGGAGCGGCTGCCTATGAGGGTAAAACGGTCGAAATTCCGGTGGTTTACGGCGGCGCATTCGGCGGGGATTTGGCCGAGGTTGCCGCGTTTCACAAGATTACGCCCGAAGAAGTCGTCAAACGGCACACCGCGCCGACTTATACCGTATTCATGATGGGCTTCCAGCCCGGTTTTCCCTATCTGGGCGGCCTGCCCGAACACCTGCATACTCCGCGCCGCGCCGTGCCGCGCACATCGGTGCCTGCGGGCTCGGTGGGAATCGGCGGCGGTCAGACGGGCGTGTATCCGTTTGCTTCGCCGGGCGGCTGGCAGATTATCGGTCAAACCGGGCTGCCGCTTTTCAGGGCGGATTTAAACCCGCCGACTTTGCTGGCGGCCGGAGACAAAGTGCGTTTCGTTGCGGAAAGGATTGAGAAATGATGAACGTTTTATCAGTCAATGCGCCGGCGCATATCCAGGATTTGGGACGCTACGGCCTGCGCCGTTACGGAATCGGCCATGCGGGGGCGATGGATACGTTGTCGCTGCGTGCGGGCAACATCCTGTTGGGCAACGAAGAAAACGCGCCTGCGTTGGAAATCGCTTTGGGCGGGATTTCGGTGTCGTTCGAACGCGATACGCCTTTCTGCATTACCGGCGCGCTTTACCATGCCGAGCTTGACGGGGAGCCGGTGCACTCTTATTGGCGCTATACCGCCCGCAAAGGGCAGGTATTGAAGCTGGTTAGGGCGGTACAGGGGATGTACGGTTATCTGTGCGTGGCGGGCGGTTTTGATGTTCCCGAAGTATTGGGTTCGAAAAGTACCGATTTGAAAGCGGGTTTCGGCGGACATGAAGGCAGAATGTTGGAAAAAGGCGATGAAATTCCGCTGGGCGGAGGTGCGGAACACTTGGGCCGCGTAGGTATCGCGCATATTCCTTTTACCAACTGTATCCACCTGTTCCCTTCTTCGGAATACGGCGCGTTTACCGAACAGAGCCACATCCATTTATTCCACAAACCGTGGCTGCTGCAGAGCGACAGCAACCGCATGGGTTATCGCTTCGACGGACACGGTCATAATCTGGAACTGAAACAGCCTCTAGAAATGCTTTCGCACGCAGTACAGGCGGGAACGGTGCAGGTGCCGCCCGGCGGCAACCCGATTATCCTGCTGGCCGACGCGCAAACCACAGGCGGCTATCCGAAAATCGCCTGTGTGGCGGCCGCCGATTTGGGACGGCTGGCGCAAGTCCGCTTCGGCGGCAAAATCAGATTCAAGCAGATTGACGGCGCAAAGGCCGCAAAACTGTTGCGGCAAAACGAAGTCTATCTCAACCAAGTCAGGAAAATCGCCAATGAAAACAGTTGATTTAAACGCGGATTTGGCCGAAGGCTGCGGCAACGACGAAGCCCTGCTGAAGCTGGTTTCCTCCGCCAACATCGCCTGTGCCCAGCACGCCGGCAGCATTGCCGACATACGGGCGGCCTTGGAATGGGCGCAAGCAAACGGCGTGCGTGTCGGCGCACACCCGGGCTATCCCGACCGCGAGAATTTCGGGCGTACCGACATGCAGCTTTCCGAAGCGGATTTGCGGGCGTGTTTGAATTACCAGCTGGGCGCGCTGGCGGCGGTGTGCCAAGGGCAGGGCGTGGCCGTCGGCTACGTCAAACCGCACGGCGCGATGTACAACCAAGCGGCCAAAAACCGCGTATTGGCAGACATCATCGCCGATACCGTGTACCGTTTCAATCCTGATTTGAAACTGATGGCACTCTCCGGCAGCCTGCTGCTCGAAGCGGGCAAGGCGCGCGGTTTGGGCGTGATTTCCGAAGTGTTTGCCGACCGGCGCTATATGCCCGACGGCACGCTGGTACCGCGCAGCCGCCCCGACGCGCAGGTGGATTCGGATGACGAAGCCATCGCCCAAGTGCTGCAGATGGTGCGGGAGGGCTGTGTTACCGCCGCGGACGGCAGCCGCGTTCCCGTATCCGCCGACAGCATTTGCCTGCACGGCGACGGAGCGCATGCTTTGGTTTTTGCCGGAAAAATCCGTGCAGCGCTCCAAGACGCCGGTATCGGAATCAAGGCCGTCTGAAAACGGTTTTCAGACGGCCTGACGGATATGAATGAGTCCGATATATATTATCGTCGTTTCGTTAGATTGAGACAAGG
>NZ_BCWL01000083.1 GCF_001592185.1 Bergeriella denitrificans NBRC 102155 | reverse complement strand
GCCCTTCCTACGTTATTGGAATTTTTTGCATTGCCCGGATTGCCCGTTCCGCGTTTACTTTGCTCTGCGGTCATTTTCTTGTCATTTTACCGGGGTATGGTAGATAAAGTATGGCGATATGAAGGGAGGCGGGTGATTGGGCGGTGGGGTGGAGTGTTGGTATTTTGCCTCAGGGCGGGGTAAAAAATAACAATGGACGTGTTTGTAATTTTTTACATTTTGGCGAGAAAGTTTGGTATGGGAATTGCTGTTGATGATAGTGAAGTCTTATGCAGGGCAAGGTTTGGATAGCTTTTGCTTGCTGCGGAGCGGGCTTGGCGGGCTTTGGCTGAGGTGTGAATGGCTGAAGCGGCTTGAGGTGTGACAAAATGTGTCAGTTTGTTTTTGTTTATACTGGATTTATAATATACCAGTTTTAGCTTGCTTCTGCCTGCGCGTTGTTTGCGTGTGGCGGAAAGGGGTTAGCTTTTTAGGATGGCGGATGCCGGGCGGTGTTGATTGCCGGCTGCCATCTCAGTGATGGGTTTGAACAAGCCTGTCAGTTATTTATTTAAAGAGTTTGGAAAATCAAATGAATAAGATTTACAAAACGAAATACAATGCCACGATCGGTAAGATTGTCGTTGTTTCGGAAATTGCTTCCAACCAAGGGAAGACCTCGAGCAAGAGCGAGGGCGGTGTCCGCAGCTCGCGCGCATTGCGTCATGCCGTATTGGCGGCCCTGGGTAGTTTTGCCTTGGCTCAGCCGGTGTTGGCAGCGGAACTGTCACCAGTGCCAAATCAACCAGGTGTGGCGTTAGCATATGACGATCCAGATAGTCTTGCAAACACGAAAGCGACCGAGCGTTATAGTATCGCTGTCGGTCGTGCGAATGCTGAAGGCATGTTCTCGTACGCACTGGGTTCTGACTCCATTGCGCGTTCTGGTACTACCCAAGCGGACGTAGAAAGTGCCGCAGGTGGCTCTGCGGCAACAGCTATCGGTAAGCAGGCGCATGCATTGAATAAAAATACGACTGCCATCGGTGTAATCGCAACGGCAAGTGGTCAAAGTTCAACAGGTATCGGTACGCAAGTAACTGCAACAGGTCTGAAATCAACTGCAATTGGTTATATTGCCAATGCAAACGATGAGAATACAACTGCTGTCGGTGCTGATGGCACTCTTGCAAATAGCTGGGGCTCTACCGCCTTGGGTTATCGCGCTAGAGCAGAAAGCGGTCAAGAAGCAACGGCTATCGGTGGTCGTGTAACGGTAAATGGCTATCAAGCGACAGGTATCGGTGCACAAGCCACTTCTACAGGCGTTGACGCGCTTGCAGTAGGTTCGCATGCAAATGCCAATGGTGAAGCAGCAACTGCATTGGGTAATAACACAAAAGCGCTGGCTGTTAACGCTACAGCTATCGGCGTACAAGCAAACGCTTCAGCAACCAATGCTATTGCAACAGGTTTCCAAGCAAGCGCTTCAGGTGTAGGTGCTATCGCAACAGGTCCAGCGGCAAATGCTTCAGGCGGTTATGCAATCGCCATCGGTCGCCGTGCGGTAGCCAGCCAAGACAACGCTGTCGCACTGGGTTCAGAATCTGTAACCCGCGGCGCCTCTAACGCTACCACTGCTTATTTGCCGGCTAGTAATGGCGACACCATTACTTACACAGGCTTTGCCGGTGTTGTGGCTGCAAACAGCGGTCGTGTGGCCTCTGTCGGCACTGTAGGCGGTGAGCGCCAAATCCAAAATGTCGGCGCAGGTGAAATCTCTGCAACTTCTACCGACGCCATTAACGGCTCGCAGCTGTATGTTGTGGCAAGCGCTCTTCAGCCTCGACCAAACTACCTGCACGTCAATGATGGCAATAACGATGGCGGCGATGCAGACGCCAACTTAGCCCTGCCTCACGAAGCAGGCGGCGCACGTAACAATGGTGCAATCGCAGTCGGTGTGAACGCCCAAGCTGAAGGCGGCGACCGCTCAATCGCCATTGGTTCAGGCGATAGCGCTAACGACATCGCTGCAGCGCGTGCAAACGGTCAAGAAGCCGTCGCCATCGGTGGTAGAGCAAATGCCAACGGTCAAGCTGCCATTGCGATGGGTGCTAATGCCACAGCTTCAAGCGCCAATGCCGTCGCCATCGGTACCAATGCCTTTACACAACAAACCCAAAACATCGCCATCGGTCTTAATACCCAGGCAATCGGCAGCAACTCCATGGCCATCGGTCCAAATGCGAAGGCAAATACCGATGCTGAAGCTGCCTTGGCAATCGGTCCGAATGCACTAGCGACAAACGAAGTGGCAATCGCCATCGGTGCTAGAACAGTTGCCAGCGGTACTCGTGCTCTTGCAATGGCTCAAGAAGCAAAGGCTACCGGCAGCTACTCTATCGCCATCGGTGATCAGGCAGAAGCGACTCACGGCAATGCCATCGCCATGGGTCGTAATGCAGACGCCATGGGCTCTGCCGCTGTTGCAATCGCTGAAGCCTCAACAGCTACCGCACAAGACGCTGTTGCCGTCGGTAGGAAAGCCAATGCCTCAGCTCAGGACGCTGTCGCAGTCGGCCGTGAGGCGGTTGCCAGCGCACAAAACGCTGCTGCATTTGGTAGTCAGGCGCTTGCCACTGCACAAGACGCTACCGCAGTCGGTCGTGGGGCTAATGCCAGCGCCATAGATGCAACCGCAGTCGGTCGTCAGGCTAATGCCAGCGCCATAGATGCAACCGCAGTCGGTCGTCAGGCTAATGCCAGCGCAAGAGACGCCGTTGCTCTGGGTCGTGGGTCTCGTGCGCGTGCGCAGGATGCGACTGCACTCGGTCGTGGCGCGAATGCGAATGCTGCTAATTCTGTCGCCTTGGGTGTAACTTCTCTTGCTCGTGAAGCTGATACTATCGCTGTCGGTAACGGCGCTCAAGCTACTGCAGCCAATGCCATCGCATTCGGTCGCAGCGCCATTGCTTCACAGGCACGTTCTGTCGCATTGGGTGATAACGCAACGACTGTTGCCCCAGTGGCTACAAACACTGCGACTGTCAATGGCGTAACCTATAGCGGCTTCGCAGGCAACTCGCCTATCGGTACGGTGTCTGTCGGTCGTGCAGGTGAAGAGCGTCAAATCCATAATGTTGCCGCAGGTCGTATCAATGCACAATCTACAGACGCAATTAACGGCTCGCAGCTGTATATGGTCGCCAATGAAGTCGGCAACCGTATGGCGTCATTCACCACAAGCGTAAACGGCACAAAAGCCGAAACCATTAACAACAAAAACAACGATGTAAACTTCGTTAATGGTAATGCCACCACCGCGCGTAATGTCAATAATCAAGGCGATATTACCTTTGATGTCAAAGTAGATGGCAAAACCATGAATGTGGTGAACGGTCAGCTTGTTGCCAGCAACACCCAAGTGGTAGCCGGTACAAACACCACAGTTACCAATACAGCCGCCAACGGTAATCCGCCGATTTACAAAGTTGATTCGCGCGACACCGTTTTGACCGGTTCTCAAGGTGTGGAAGTAACCGGCGGTACGCTGGACGACAGCAAGATCCGTACTTATAACGTAGCGGCAAAAGTGGACGGCACAACCATCACCATCAATAACAACGGTGAGTTGACCGCAGCCAGCTCTACGCCTGAGACGACAGACTTGACTGTTTCAGACGGCAAGGTAAATGCGCCGGCTGATAACACCAAGCTGATTACGGCTGCCGAAGTGGCTGAGACCATCAACCAATCAGGCTTTAACCTGACTACTTCTAAAACCGGTACAGGCACAGTAACCGGCACAAGCAACGAGCTGGTCAACCCGGGCGAGACCGTTACCGTTGAAGCAGGTAATAACATTGCCATCACCCAAGTGGCTGGCAAAGTTACCGTGGCGACAACCATGACGCCAACCTTTGATCGTGTAACGATTAACAACCCAACCATCACCACGCCGACTGCCGAAGCGCCAGCGGTTCAAAGACCAACCGTAAACATCACAAACGCTGCAACCATCGGCGATTTGCTGAACACTGGCTGGAACTTGCAAGGCAACGGTAAAGCGGTTGATTTCGTACAACCATACGAAACCGTAAACTTCAAAGACGGCAATGCTACCACTGCGGTTGTAACCACAGACGGCACAACGTCTAACGTAAGCTATAACGTCAAAGTGGACGGTTCAACCATTATGGTAGAGGACGGTCAGCTGACTGCGGTTATTCCTGAAGTGAAGTATGGCACGGTAGCTGCTGAAGAAGTCGGCACAATCGCTGATGTAGGCGACACCCCAGGCGTTGTTACCAGCGATAACCTAGTAGAAGCCATCAATGCGTCTGGCTGGAATGTAACTGCTGCAGGTGCAAACGCTACTGGCAGCAAGAACGAGCTGATCAACCCAGGTGAGACCGTTACTTTCCAAGCTGGCAAAAACATGACTGTGGTGCAAAGTGGCAATACCTTCACTTATGCAACCCAAGACGATGTGAACTTTAACAGCGTACAGTTTGGCAATAACGGCCCAACCATCACTAACAACGGCGGTAACATCAACATCGCTGCACCAGATGGTTCGCCTGTACGTATCACAAACGTCGCCCCAGGTAAAGACGGCACTGACGCGGTGAACGTAGATCAGCTGAAAGCACACCGTACAGCGGTTACCGGCGGTACTAAGTATTGCTTCTGTAACTTCATCAGAAGACGCAGACGGCAAGATTACCTATACCGTTAATGCAGACGGCGCAAGCGTATCTGCTGGCTCTACCCGTGTAACTGTTAATGCAGGTCCTAAAGCGGCTGGCACTAACATCACCGACTACGCTGTAGATCTGTCGCAAGCGACCAAAGATCAGATTGACAATGCAATATCGTCATTCACCACCAGCGTGAACGGTAACGTTGCCGAGACCATTGATAAGAACAACAAAGACGTTAACTTCATCGACGGCACAGCAACCACAGCGCGAAACAGCGGCGGCAACATCACCTTTGATGTAAACGTAGATGGCACAACCATCAGCGTAAAAGACAACAAAGTCTCTGCCAACACCACTGATTTGACCGTCAATAACGGTAAAGTCAATACGCCTACCAATACTGACGCGCTGATTACCGCAAACGAAGTTGCCGAAACCATCAACAACTCTGGTTTCACCTTGACAACTTCTCAGACTGGCACAGGTAAGGCAACCGGCACCAGCAACGAGCTGGTCAACCCGGGTGAAACGGTAACCATCGAAGCGGGTAACAACATCGAAGTCACTCAAGCAGCAGGTAAAGTCACCGTTGCAACTTCAATGGCACCAACCTTCAACACTGTGACGATTAACAATCCGAACATTACTACGCCTACACCGAATGCACCGGCTGTACCTGCGCCGACCGTGAATATCAATAACGCGGCAACCATCGGCGACGTATTGAATACCGGTTGGAACCTGCAAGGCAACGGTAAAGCGGTTGATTTCGTACAACCATACGAAACCGTAAACTTCAAAGACGGCAATGCCACTACTGCAACCGTAACTTCAGACGGCACAACTTCTAACGTGAAGTATGACGTGAATGTGGACAACAGCACCATTACCATTAATGACAATGGTCAGCTGACTGCGAATATTCCTGAAATCCAATACGGCGCAGTAGATGCTGAAGAAGTTGGTTCTCTGTTTGACTCAGGCGGCACCCCGGGTTTGGTTTTCAGCGATAACCTGGTAGAAGCCATCAATAAATCAGGCTGGAACGTAACTGCCGCTGGTGCAAACGCAACCGGTGCAAGCAACCAGTTGATTAACCCGGGTGAAACCGTTACCTTCATTGCCGGCAAAAACATGACGCTGGTGCAAGATGGTAATACCTTCACTTATGCGACTGCTGACAATGTTGAGTTCACGTCTATCACGATTGATGATGGTGATACAACGACTGCACCAATCACCATTAACGCAGGTGGTATCAATGTAGGCGGTACAACCATTGCCAATGTGAAGTCCAACCTGCCGGATACGTACAACCAAAACGTGTACAACACGACTAAGCAGGCAACTACTGCTTCCCAGCCATTGCCAACCAACCTGACGCTGACCAATGCGGCAACTGTAGGTGATGTGTTGAACGCGGGCTGGAATCTGCAAGGAGACGGCGCAGCCAAAGACTTTGTGAAGCCTTACGATACCGTAAACTTCGCACACGGCACCGGCACGACTGTTAAGGTAGATGTGGATGCCAACGGTGAAGTATCAACCGTGAAGTACAGCGTTAACGTTGACAATAAGACCATTACCACTCGTCCTCAAACTGACGACAATGGTGATGTGATTATCGACAACGAAGGCAATCCGCTGACTGAGCTGACGGTTAACACTACCAAGATTTCTGCCAACCCGATTGGTACGGTAAGCGTAACCGGCGACACCACCAGCCTGGCAACCGCAGGCGATATCGCCAATGCGATTAACGAGTCTGGCTGGAACGTAACTGCTGCCGCAGGCAACGATGGCGCAGGCAACGAGTTGGTACAACCAGGTGAAACCGTTACCTTTGACGCAGGTAAGAACATGAAGCTGACCCAAGCAGGTCAAAGCTTCACTTATGCGACTGCTGACGATGTGAACTTTAACAGCGTACAGTTTGGCGATAACGGTCCTAAGATTACCAACAACGGCGGTAATATCAACGTGGCCGGTCCAAATGGCGAGCCTGTGAAGATTACCAACGTGAAAGCTGGTGAAGATGGCACTGATGCAGTGAACGTGAGCCAGTTGAATGACACCGTAGCCACTTCTAAAGAAACCGTGGTTTCTACAGATAAGTCTGTGACTGTGACTACTGGCAAGAACGCAAACGGCGCGGCTGAGTTTGACCTGTCTGTCAAAGTAGATGGCACAACCATCAAAAACGGCGACAACGGCTTAGAAGTAGCGACCACCACCATCACGGCAAACCCTGTTGGTACGGTAACTGCTGGCGACACAACCAGCTTGGTCACTGCTGAAACCGTAGCAAACGCGATTAACAAGTCCGGCTGGAATGCACAATCAGCAGGTAACTTGGCCGAAGGCAACCAAACCGGTACAACTCAGGTTAACCCGGGCGATACCGTAACCTTCGCAGCCGGTAAAAACCTGACCGTTCAGCGCATTGGCGATACCTTCACTTATGCGACTGCTGACGATGTTGTGTTCAACAACGTAACGGCCAACCAAGTGAACGTAGGCCCTGTAACCATCAGCAACACCGGTATTGACATGGGTAATACACGTATTACTAACTTGGCTCCGGGCATTGCCGGTACTGATGCGGTGAACTTGGATCAGTTGAAAGCAGCGCGTACTGAAGTTGTTGCAGGTACGAATGTTACTTCTGTAACTAGCAAGCTTGATGAAAACACCGGTAAATATACCTACACCGTCAATGCGGACGGCGCAAGCGTATCTGCCGGCTCTAATCGTGTCACTGTTACCAAAGGCAATAAAGATGCCAACAACGTAACGGATTACGCTGTAGATCTGTCGCAAGACACCAAAGACAAGATTGACAACGCTATGTCGTCATTCACTACCAGCGTAAACGGCAAGAATGTTGAAACCATCACCAATACCAACAACGACGTTGGCTTTGTGGACGGCAATGCAACAAAAGCTAAGGACGACGGCGGCAACATCACCTTTGATGTGGTCGTAGATGAAAAAACCATCAATGTCGTGAACGGCAAGCTGACCGCTGTGATTCCTGATATGAAGGTTGATACCACCACGATTACGGTTAATCCTATCGGTGATGTAACCGCAGGCGACAGCACCAGCTTCGCAACCGCTGCAACTGTGGCGAACGCGATTAACAACTCTGGTTGGAACGTAACTTCTGACAAGACTGCTGACGGCGAGCTGGGCGCTACAGCGACAGTTGAGCTGGTTAAAGCAGGTGAAACGGTAACCTTCCTCGCCGGTAAGAACATGAGGCTGACCCAAGACGGTCAAAACTTCACGTACGAGACAGGTGATACCGTTGACTTCACTACCATTACGGTAAGTAATGGCGATACATCGACTTACGCAACCCCAATTACCATCAATCAAGAAGGTATTGACATGGGTGGCCGTCCGATTACCAATCTGAAGTCTAACCTGCCGGATACCTACAACAACGACATCTACAACACCAACGGCCTGCCGGTTACTACCGTACACGGCTTGCCGACCAACCTGAATCTGAACAATGCCGCTACCGTAGGCGACATCCTGAACTCAGGCTGGAACTTGGCTAACAACGGCACACCAAGCGACTTTGTGAAGCCGTATGATGTGGTGAATTTCGTTGACGGTAAAGGTACGAAAGCGGTTGTAACCACTGACAAAGACGGTGTGGTATCAAACGTTACGTATGACATCAATGTTGATGGCACAAGCATTGTGATTAACAAAGATGGTCAGTTGACCGCTGTTGCCCCGGAAGACACCACAGTGGTGAAACCTGGCACAAACGTTAAAACTGTCACTAAAGACGCAAGCGGTGCTTGGGTTGTGAATGCCGAAGGTACTAATGTGTACGCAGGCAGCAAAAACGTTGTGGTTGGAAA
>NZ_BCWL01000082.1 GCF_001592185.1 Bergeriella denitrificans NBRC 102155 | reverse complement strand
GCTGAAAATGTGGATTTTCAGACAGCCTTTTGGCATGGATACGGATTGGACACGGTAAGATGCTGCTTATCCCAAACGCATGTTCACTATATAGTCGGAATGGAACGCTTTAACACACAACAAAAAAAGCCGTCTGAAAAACCTAAGTTTTTCAGACGGCTTTTTTATCGCTTTACATTACTCGGCAGCGGGTACGACTGCAACGGTAATTTTAGCAACGGCATCAGTGTGCAGAGCCACTTCTACTTCGTACTCGCCGACTGCTTTCAGCGGGCCTTCCGGCAGGCGAACGTTGGCTTTGACAGCTTCTACACCGGCAGCTACGATGGCGGCGGCGATGTCGGCATTGGTTACGGAACCGAACAGGCGGCCGTCCACACCGGCTTTTTGCGCGATGGTAACGGTTTGGCCGTCCAATTTGGCTTGACGCGCTTGGGCATCGGCCAAGATTTCGGCTTGTTTGGCTTCCAATTCGGCACGGCGTGCTTCGAATTCTTTCATGTTCGCTTCGGTAGCGCGTTTGGCTTTACCGGTCGGAATCAGGAAGTTGCGGGCGTAGCCGTTTTTCACGGTTACGATGTCGCCCAGGTTACCCAAACCGCCGATTTTTTCTAACAGAATAATTTGCATGATTTAAGCTCCAATTATTTGTGTTGGTCGGTGTAAGGCAACAGAGCCAGGAAACGGGCACGTTTTACCGCTACCGCCAATTGGCGTTGGTAGTGGGCTTTGGTGCCGGTAATGCGGGCAGGGATGATTTTGCCGTTTTCAGAGATGAAGTCTTTCAGCAGATCAACTTGTTTGTAATCGACTTCTTGGATTTTTTCAGCCGTAAAACGGCAGAATTTTCTGCGTTTGAATGATTGACGAGCCATTGTCGTTTAACCTTTATATTCTTTAATGTTTTGTATCCGCAGTATCGGACGGGGGAATCGTTGGCTGCGTTGTGCTAAAAAACCATCGACTTCTACCATGACATTTTGCCGATACTGCCACTCTTCAGCCTGTTTACCCAACAAGCGGGCGGGCATTTCGAATTTGACCAGGCATTTCTGCCCGTTTTCTTCCTGCCAGGATTCGTGCCTGAGCAACAAATCGAGTACGGGAATGCCTGCCGGTGTGTAACGCAGCGTGCCGATTTCGGCGGCTTGCGCGGTAAGGTGTAGAAGATTGTTCAAATCTTATTCGGCTGCTGCAGTTTCTTCAGCCGCACCGTTCAGCAGGTTTTTGGCTTTTTCGCCGCCCAACATCGGAGAGGCTTCGGTAACAGCGTGTTTGGTCTTGATGGTCAGGTGACGCAATACGGCGTCGTTGAAGCGGAAAGCGGTTTCCAGCTCTTCAACCACTTCTGGAGTGGTTTCGATGTTCATCAAAACATAGTGTGCTTTGTGGATTTTGTTAATCGGGTAAGCCAGTTGGCGGCGACCCCAATCTTCCAAGCGGTGAATCGTACCGTTGGCTTCGGCAATCATGGCTTTGTAACGTTCAACCATAGCGGGCACTTGCTCGCTTTGATCAGGATGAACGATAAACACGATCTCGTAATGACGCATGTTATCTCCTTATGGATTCATAAACAGCCTTCCGTCATGCGAAAGCGGAGGGCAAGGTTGGAAAACGCGTTATTGTATCTGAAACGCTTTCTGCTGGCAAGCCTGTATTTTGACTGCCCGAGCCCTGCTCCGGCGCGGCGCAGGCCGTCTGAAAAATCAGGCTTCACTGTTTTTCATCAATCACCGTTTTTTTCGGCGCATGTCATGAAGTTGTAACAGAGCCTGCCTAAACTGAGCCCGTCACCACAACACGTTCAACGACACATCTGCAAGGAATATACCATGAAGAAATCTGCACTCAGCATCAGCGTATCGGCCGTTTTGGCTTTGGCAGCCTGCGGCGGTGAGCCGAAAACCGCACAGGCGCCGGAAGCGCCGAATGTTGCCGTATCGGCACCGAGCGCTTCCGAACCGAAACAGCAGCAGCCCGTCGGTCTGGATATTACCGGCGCGGGTGCTTCATTCCCGCAGCCGATTTATGTCCAATGGGCCAATGCCTTCCAACAGGCTACCGGCAGCCGCATCAATTACCAGTCTATCGGTTCTTCCGGCGGCGTGAAGCAGATTACCGCAAAAACCGTGGATTTTGGCGCGAGCGACTCGCCTTTGTCTGCGGACAAACTGGAAGCCGAGGGCTTGGTGCAGTTTCCGACCGTTATCGGCGGCGTTGTGCCGGTGATTAATGTGGAAGGCATCGCGGCGGGCGAACTGAAGCTGACCGGTGAATTGCTGGCGGAAATCTATCTGGGTACGGTAACCAAGTGGAACGACCCGAAAATCCAAGCCTTAAACCCCGAAGCCAAACTGCCGGACAGCGCGATTACCACGGTATTCCGTTCAGACGGCTCGGGCACCAGCTTTATTTTCACAACCTATCTGAGCCAAGTGTCGAAAAACTGGCAGGAGCAGGTCGGCGCAGCCAACACCGTTAAATGGCCGACTTCCGCCGGCGGTGTGGCCGGTAAAGGCAACGAAGGCGTGGCGAACTACGTTGCCCGCGTGGCCAACTCCATCGGTTATGTGGAATACGCCTACGCCAAACAGAACAATATGGCGCACGTCCAACTGCAAAACGCAGCGGGCAATTTCGTGCAACCTTCGCAGGAAACATTTGCCGCCGCCTCCAAAGTGGACTGGAAAAGCGTCAAAAGCTTCAGCTTAGTGCTGACCAACCAGCCCGACGCGCAAGCATGGCCGCTGGCTGCCGCTACGTTCATCTTAATGCATAAGCAAAATGCCGACCCTGCCAAAGCCAAATCGGCGCTGGAATTTTTCGACTGGGCTTACAAGCAAGGCGATGAAGCCGCCCGCAAGCTGGATTACGTGCCACTGCCGGACGAAGTCAAAGACTTAGTGCGTCAAGAATGGAAAAATATTCAAGACGGCAACGGCAAGCCTGTATTGGATTAATCAATCCTAAACCGGCAGGGCTTGCGCCCTAAGCCTGAACGCCGCAACACCGGCAATATTTCAGACGGCCTTGCCGTTTTACAGGGGCTACAGGCCGTCTGAAAATTTTGAAAACTCTGAAAACTGAAGTTGCGGAACATATAAAGGATGGCCTTATCTGCTTGTTCAGTTATTCATCCGTATTCAGCCATATTGCCAATATAGTCGAAGCAATTAATTTTTCCGACTATAAGCCCCGTTTTCAGACGGCCTGCCCCCGCTCTGTTTGACACCACCGAAAGACCGCCCATGCACCCTTCTTCCGCACGTCAGCTCAAGTCCCAGCAAAGGCTGGATTGGATTTTTGTCGGCTCGACACGATTGTTTGCATTTTTGGTATTGGCCGGCTTAGGCGGCATTTTGATTTCGCTGCTGATCGGCGCCATGCCGAGTATCCAAAAATTCGGCTGGGGCTTTTTTACCTCCGCCGAATGGGACGCCGTTGCCGGGCAATACGGCGCGCTCGCGCCGGTGTTCGGCACTTTGGTCACTTCCGCCATCGCACTGCTGATTGCCGTACCCGTCAGCTTCGGCATCGCCGTTTTCCTCACCGAGCTCTGCCCCGTGTGGCTGCGAAAGCCTTTGGGCATCTGCGTGGAACTTTTGGCCGGCATACCGTCGATTATCTACGGCATGTGGGGTTTGTTTGTATTCGCCCCATTTTTTGCCGAACACATCCAGCCGTTTCTCATTCAATATTTGGGCGCGCTGCCGCTGCTCGGCCAGCTTTTCCACGGCGCACCGATGGGCATCGGCCTGTTTACCGCCGCGCTGATTTTGGCCGTAATGATTATTCCTTTTATCGCTTCGGTCATGCGCGACGTATTTGAAATCACGCCCCAGCCCCTGAAAGAAGCGGCCTACGGCTTGGGCGGCACGCAATGGGAAGTCATCCGCCATGTCGTTTTGCCCTACACCAAAGCCGGCGTAGTCGGCGGCATCATTTTAGGGCTGGGTCGCGCACTGGGCGAAACCATGGCCGTGACCTTCGTGATTGGCAACACCTTCAATATCAGCCCCGGCCTGTTCCAATCCGGCGTATCGATTACCTCCGCGCTGGCCAACGAATTTGCCGAAGCCGTCGATCCGCTGCACTTGTCCTCATTGCTCTATCTGGGCCTTATCCTGTTTTTCATCACCTTTGCCGTATTGTGCTGCGCCAAACTCATGCTTTTGAAAATGCAACAGTCCGAAGGAAGCAAATCATGAACCGCATTTACCGCAAACGATTATGGCAAAACCGGATTTATCTCGGCATCGCCTGCTGCATGATGGCATTCGGCCTGTTTTGGCTGGCATGGATTTTCCATACCCTGCTCGCCAACGGTTTAAGCGGCATTTCCACACAGCTCTTCACGCTCGACACCCCGCCGCCCGGCATGGAAGGTGGCCTGCGCAACGCCATTACCGGCAGCCTGATGATTACCCTTTCCGGCCTGGCCATCGGCACGCCCGTCGGCCTGATGTGCGGCATTTATCTGGCGGAATTCGGGCGCAACGGCAGACTGGCGCAGGCCGTCCGCTTTATGAACGACATTTTGCTTTCCGCCCCGTCCATCGTCATCGGCCTGTTTGTCTATGAGCTTGTCGTCATCAACCAAGGGCATTTCTCCGGTTGGGCGGGCGCGCTGGCTCTGGCCTTGCTGGTCGTACCGGTGGTGGTACGCACCACGGAAAACATTCTCAGGCTGGTGCCGGACAGCCTGCGCGAAGCCGCATTTGCCCTGGGCGCGCCCAAGTGGAAGCTGGTGCTGGCCGTAACCCTCAAATCAGCCAAAGCCGGCGTGCTGACCGGCATCCTGCTGGCCTTCGCCCGCATTACCGGCGAAACCGCTCCACTGCTCTTTACCGCGATGAACAACCAGTTCTTCAGCACTGACATGAACCGCCCCATCGCCAACCTGCCCAACGTCATTTACCAATTCGCCATGAGCCCCTACGACGACTGGCACGCCCTGGCCTGGGCCGCCGCGCTGCTGATTGCCGCAGCCGTATTGGCCGCCAACATCTTGGCACGTTATCTGGGTAAAACGGCCAAATAAGGAACCACCATGACCACCAAAATCACCGTTGAAAACTTCAATTTCTACTACGGCACATTCCACGCCCTGAAAAACATCAACTTAGACATTCCCGAAAAGCAGGTTACCGCCTTTATCGGCCCCTCCGGCTGCGGCAAATCCACGCTGCTGCGCGCCTTCAACCGCATGTACGACCTCTATCCGGGCAACAGGGGCGAAGGAAAAATCCTAATCGACGGGCAAAACATTCTGGACAAACACACCGACTTGAACCTCTTACGCGCCAAAGTCGGCATGGTCTTCCAAAAACCCACCCCGTTTCCCATGTCGATTTACGACAACATCGCTTTCGGCATCAAACTGTATGAAAAACCCAGTCGCAGCCAGCTGGACGAACGTGTAGAATGGGCATTGAGCAAATCCGCCTTATGGGGCGAAGTCAAAGACAAACTCAAGCAAAGCGGCCATTCGCTTTCAGGCGGCCAACAGCAGCGCTTGTGCATTGCCCGCGCCATCGCCACACGCCCCGAAGTCTTGCTGCTGGACGAGCCGACTTCCGCACTCGATCCGATTTCCACCGCCCATATCGAAGAATTGGTCACCGAGCTGAAAAAAGACTACACCATCGCCATCGTCACCCACAACATGCAGCAGGCCGCGCGCGTATCCGACCGCACCGCCTATATGTATCTGGGCGAGCTGGTCGAAGCAGGCGACACCCAAACCATCTTTACTAAGCCGCAGAAAAAGGAAACCGAAGACTACATCACCGGCAAATTCGGCTAAGCGTCCGCCACAGCCCGGCAAGGCCGTCTGAAAACAGATACGCCATATTTTCAGACGGCCTCTTCCCGCAACACAAGACAAAAAGAGAGAAACCATGTCCGCCTACATCCTGATTGTCGAAGACGAACCCGCCATCGCCATGCTGATCCGCTTCAACCTCGAAGCCGCAGGCTACCGCACCGCCACCGCTGAAAACGTCGCCCAAGCCGAAGACCTTCTCAAAAACGAACTGCCCGACTTAGTCTTGATGGACTACATGCTGCCCGACATTTCCGGCATCGACTACATCCGCCGTCTGCGCGCCCAAAGCCGCACCCAAAACCTGCCCATCATCATGCTGACCGCCCGCAGCGAAGAAGACGACAAAGAGCTGGGACTGAACAGCGGCGCCGACGACTACATTACCAAACCCTTCTCCCCGCGCGAACTGCTCGCACGCATCAACGCCCTGCTGCGCCGCCTCGCCCCCCAAAAAAGCAGACAGATTTTAGAAGTGTGCGGCATCCGCCTCGATTCCGACAACCGCAAAGCCGTCTCTTCAGACGGCACAGAGCTGCCGCTCAACCCCGTCGAATTCAAACTCCTGCACTTCTTCATGGCCCACCCCGGCCGCCTGTACAGCCGCAGCCAGCTGCTCGATTTCGTCTGGGGCGACCACGTTTTCATCGAAGAGCGCACCGTAGACGTACACATCCGCCGCCTGCGCAAAGCCCTCGAAACAGCCGGCCTCGCCCACCTGGTGCAAACCGTCCGCGGCGGCGGCTACCGTTTCGGCACAGAATAAGCACCCCAATTTTCAGACGGCCTCCACCTTTCCGGCATCGCCTTACACTTATGATGAACCGACTGTTTTACCTGCTCCCGCCCGCCTTGGGCACACTCTTCTCCGCCGCCGCCGGCTACGCCTATTACGGCCTCACCGGCGCACTCGCCGCCACTGCCGCCGCCCTGCTGCTCGTCGGCTTACTGCATTTCCACCAAATGCACAAACTCCTCAAATGGCTGGAGCAGCCCGAACCCGAATCCATCCCCTTCGCCGGCGGGCTGTGGGACGAAGTCTTTTCCACCCTGCTCAAACAAAGCCTGGCGCGGCGCAAACAAAAGCGCAAGCTGCAGCAAGCCCTGATGCGCTTCAACCTGGCCGCCGAAGCCCTGCCCACCGGCATCATCATTCTCGACCGCCACGGCCGCATCGAATGGCAAAACCGCCTGTCCGCCACCCACTTCAACCTCGACCGCAGCCAAAGCAGCGGCCGCATCCTGACCGAGCTACTGTCCCTGCCCCCGCTGCAAACCTTTCTCACGCGGCGCGGCGAGCAACACCTGCGCCTGGCCGTCCCCCAAGCCCACCCCATTCCGCGCACCCTGCTGATTACCTGCTGCCCGTTTGAAAAACACAGCCGCGTCCTCATCAGCCAAGACATCAGCACCGTCGAACAAATCCAAACCAGCCACACCAACTTCGTCGCCAACGTCTCGCACGAATTACGCACACCCCTGACCGTCATCAGCGGCTTTCTCGAAACCCTGCACAGCATGCCCGATATGCCCGAAGACCAACGCATCCAATTTCTCGCCCTGATGCAAAAAGAAAGCAGCCGCATGCAGAGCGTACTCGACGACCTGATGACCCTCTCCAAACTCGAAAGCAGCCACCACCGCGAACAAAACAAAACCCGCATCAGCCTGAGCCTGCTCGCACAGCAAGTCGCCGACGACACCCGCACACTTTCAGACGGCCGCCACCAAATTCACACCGACATCGCCCCCGACCTACACCTAAACGGCATCCACACCGCCCTATACAGCGCCCTGAGCAACCTCGCCTTCAACGCCGTGCGCTACGCCCCCGCAGGCAGCCGCATCACCATCCGCCTGAACATGGAAAACAGCCTGCAGGCCCGCTTCAGCGTCGCCGACAACGGCCCCGGCATCGCCGCCGAACACATCCCGCGCCTAACCGAACGCTTCTACCGCGTCGATAACGGCCGCTCCCGCCAAAGCGGCGGCACCGGCCTCGGCCTCGCCATCGCCAAACACGCCCTGGCCGTACACCACACCCGTTTGGACATCGCCAGCGAAGTCGGCAAAGGCAGCGAGTTTTCCGTATTATTTGATGTAGAACGCGCTTAGTTTTGCCGCATTCCGCTATCCGCCATTCCTAAATCCCGGCCTGAAGCCAAAAAGCCGTCTGAAAATGCGGCATGATGCGGATGCTCAATACTGCGCCGCCCAAGCTGCAAAAATAAGTAAGCAAATCCTTAAAACAACGCAATCCGGGTAAAACCCCGTTTATCTGCTTTCCCGCGCACACGCTATTGGCTATGATGCCTTGACTTCCGTTGCCGCCCGGCAACCGACACCAACAAGAGGAAAGACCATGTCTCAAACCAAATCCCTGATGTTCGCCGGTATGCTGGCGCTGTTCTCCACCGGCGCATTGGCCGCCGCCGTGCCGTCTGAAATTTACCAACCGGCCGGCGCGCACACCGTCAAAGCCGACCGCCAAAACGACGGCGAGTTTGAATACGAAGCCGAGCTGCCCGCCCGCAGCACTTCCGTCAAAGCGCTGGCAAACAAAGTGATTGCCCATGCCCGCAGCAAAGGCTTCCGCATTGTGGAATCGGAAATCAAGCGCGATGAAGCGGATTTGGAATTCAAACGCGGCCGCCACACGCTGGATGTTTCCATTGATAAAGAAGACGACGGCCGTATCGAATACAAAGCCGATTTGGATTTAGATCACAACTGATACGCCGCATATAGTCGAAGAAAATAAACATGAGACAAGGCAG
>NZ_BCWL01000081.1 GCF_001592185.1 Bergeriella denitrificans NBRC 102155 | reverse complement strand
CAACGCTAGGATTTCTTACAACAAAAGCCGTCTGAAAAACGCAGTTTTCAGACGGCTTTTTATACGCGGCATGCCTTTAGAAACAATCCTCCGGCACGCGTACCCAGCCTTCCATAATCACGCGCGCGCTGCGGCTCATCACGGCTTTTTTCGCCGTCCATTGGCCGTCTGAAAGTTCCGCAGCCGCGCCGACGCGCAAGGTGCCGGAAGGATGGCCGAAGCGTACGGCTTCACGCTCGCCGCCTCCGGCCGCCAAGTTCACCAGCGTACCGGGAACGGCGGCGGCGGTGGCGATGGCGACGGAAGCCGTGCCCATCATGGCGTGGTGCAGTTTGCCCATGGAGAGGGCGCGCACCAGCAAATCGATGTCGGCGGCTTGAACGGCCTTGCCGCTGGAGGCGGTGTAGTCGGCAGGCGGGGCGACAAAGGCGATTTTCGGCGTGTGCTGGCGGGTTTCCGCTTCTTCCAAGTTGCCAATCAAGCCCATTTTCAGCGCACCGTAGGCACGGAGTTTTTCAAAAAACGCCAGTTTATCCGCATCGCCGTTGATGTCGGCCTGCAATTCGGTGGCGGTGTAGCCGATGTCGGCGGCATTCACGAATACGGTCGGAATGCCCGCATTAATCAGAGTGGCTTTCAGACGGCCTATGCCGGGAATGTCCAATTCGTCAACGATATTGCCGGTCGGGAACATACTGCCCTCGCCGTCGGCGGGGTCGAGAAATTCAATCACCACTTCGGCGGCAGGGAAAGCCACGCCGTCGAGTTCGAAATCGCCGGTTTCCAACACTTCGCCGTTTTGCATCGGCACATGGGCGATGATGGTTTTGCCGATATTATTCTGCCAGATTTTCACCGTGCAAATGCCGTCCGAAGGAATTTTGCTTTTGTCCACCAAACCTTGCGACACGGCAAACGCACCCACGGCGGCGGTCATATTGCCGCAGTTGCCGCTCCAATCGACAAAAGGTTTGTCGATGGAAACTTGGCCGAACAGATAATCCACGTCATGCCCCGGCTGATCTGACTTATCCAAAATCAAAGCCTTGCTGGTGGACGAACTGGCATTACCCAAACCGTCAATCTGCTGCTTGTAAGGATCGGGGCTGCCGAGTACGCGCAGTAAAATCTTATCGCGCGCTTCGCCCGGCTGCTGCGCCGCCTCGGGCAGGTCGGTGCGTTTGAAAATAATCCCTTTTGACGTGCCGCCTCGATAATAGACGGCGGGGATTTTGATTTGCGGCATGGTGGTTTCTCCTCTTTTTGGTTTCATTTAGGTAGTGGATTGCACCACTACACTGGTAATTATCAAATCACTAACTTTATGAATCTAAATCATGATTGTATTTAGCAATTTTTTTGAGGCTCTCGTTAATTTCCTTAAGTTCTTTGGAAATGTCTCGAATAGTGGTTTTATTGTTCCCTTTTAGCGCGTCAATAATTGCTTGATTGGCACTTATTCGACTAGGCATCAATCTTAGATGCTCGATATTGATAAAAAAGGAATCTTGTGCTTTCACAGTACAACCTATTGGACTTCGATAGTCATAAGTAACTGTTATCTTTCTTCCATTTCCCAACTTACTTTTTAAGCCGGCATATTGCCCACCAACAAAAATATATTGTTGTTTGGCAGATATAGATGGAAATCCTGCCTGAGGAGAAAATTTTGGTTCTCCAGACGATTCCTCAATACCAAAAGCATCTATTGGAAGTGGTTCAGAAAGTTTTACATTAAAGGCAGTCCCACCTCCCACATTTTCAATAACCAAATCTATTAATGATGGGATATTAGGGTTGGGTTGATAGTATATAAGTATTTGAGGCTGAGAACTTCTTAGTAAAGCTAAATAGGCAACCCATACAGCAAGTAGACTAATAGCAGAAGTAATAACTAGAGTAATAATATCTGGCATAATATTTCCTTATTTATGATTTCAACCTCAGCAGTTTACACCTAGTTACACAATGTTAGATTCCCTCAGCCCCGCTAATTCAGACGGCCTCAAACATACTCGCTGATTTCAATCAGATTACCATCGGGATCGCGGATATACACCGAGCGGATTTTGCCGACTGCACCGGTACGCGCAATGATGCCTTCAACAATCGGTACACTTTTCTCCTGCAACTCCGCTACAACCGCTTCCAACGGCGTTTCGCTAATCAAACACAAATCCATCGCACCGCAGGTCGGCCGCTCCGCTTTCGGCTCAAACTCTTTGCCTTGTTGGTGCAGATTGATTTTTTGGCTGCCGAATTTCAAGGCTTTGCGGTTTCCCAAGAAAGTTTCTTCCTGGAAGCCGAGTATGTCGGTATAAAACACGATGGTGCGCTCAATATCGGCAACGGTAAACACGATGTGGTCGATGTGGGAGATTTTCATGGGTTTCTTTCGGCAGACGGTTTTTCAGACAGGCATTGTGTTTTGCTTGAGGCCGTCTGAAAACTTCGGCAATCTGTTCCCTCTCCCGCGGGAGAGGGTTAGGGAGAGGGCTTTTCGGTTTTAAACCGACGTTTCAGGCAGCCTCGGCGTTTTGCCCTCTCCCCAACCCTCCCCCACGGGGGAGGGAGTGCGTGGGTTGAGGACCGTAGGTCGGGCATTTATGCCCGACACAAGCCCGCAAACGGATCATGCTTTGTCGGGCATAAATGCCCGACCTACGGCTACACGTTATTTTTGATTTCAGACGGCCTAAAATCCTTCAAAGCCGTCTGAAATTTCAAGGCCTTGGGATTTTATCCCAACCTACGCCGCTGCGGACGGGCGGCGGGGCGGCAGCCCCGCCCTACTCCTTATGCATTCCCTTCCAAAAAGTCCTGCGCGAAGCGTTGCAATACACCACCCGCTTCGTAAATCAGCACTTCTTCAGCGGTATCCAAACGGCTGGTTACGGGCACTTCGACCGTTTCGCCGTTTTTGCGGCGGATGACTAAGGTCAGGTCGCCGCGCGGGGTGCGTTCGCCGATGACATCGTAGGTTTCGGTGCCGTCCAATTCGAGCGTATGGCGGTTCACGCCTTCTTTGAATTGCAGCGGCAGCACGCCCATGCCGATGAGGTTGGTGCGGTGGATGCGCTCGAAACCTTCGGCAACGATGGCTTCCACACCGGCCAGGCGCACGCCTTTGGCCGCCCAGTCGCGCGACGAGCCTTGGCCGTAATCCGCGCCTGCTATGATAATCAGCGGCTGTTTGCGGTTCATGTAGGTTTCGATGGCTTCCCACATGCGGGTGACTTGGCCTTCGGGTTCGATGCGGGCGAGCGAGCCTTGGCGGGTCGTGCCGTTGTCGTTTTTCACCATTTCGTTGAAGAGTTTGGGATTGGCAAACGTGGCGCGTTGGGCGGTGAGGTGGTCGCCGCGGTGGGTGGCGTAGGAGTTGAAGTCTTCTTCCGGCAAGCCCATTTTCGCCAGATATTCGCCCGCTGCGCTGGTGGGCAGGATGGCGTTGCTCGGCGAGAGGTGGTCGGTGGTGATGTTGTCGGGCAGAATGGCCAGCGGGCGCATGCCTTTGAGGGTGCGCTCGCCTGCCAATGCGCCTTCCCAATAGGGCGGACGGCGGATGTAGGTGGACATCGGCCGCCAGTCGTAGAGCGGGCTGGGGGCTTTTTCGGCGGCTCCGGTGTCGAACATGGGGATGTATACGTCGCGGAACTGCTGCGGTTTCACATATCGGGCAACGATTTCGTCGATTTCTTCGTCGGTCGGCCAGATGTCTTTCAGGCGGATTTCTTGGCCGTCTGAAATGCCGAGCACGTCGTTTTCAATGTCGAAACGGATGCTGCCTGCGATGGCGTAGGCCACCACCAGCGGCGGGGAAGCCAGGAAGGCTTGTTTGGCATAGGGGTGGATGCGGCCGTCGAAGTTGCGGTTGCCGGAGAGTACGGCGGTGGCGTAGAGGTCGCGGGCTATGATTTCCTGCTGGATTTCGGGGCGCAGCGCGCCGCTCATGCCGTTGCAGGTGGTGCAGGCGAAGGCGACGATGCCGAAGCCGAGTTTTTCCATTTCAGGCAGCAATCCGGCTTCTTTCAGGTAAATTTCCGCCACTTTGGAACCCGGTGCGAAGGAAGATTTCACCCATGGTTTGCGGGTCAGGCCGAGTTTGTTGGCGTTGCGGGCGAGCAAGGCGGCGGCCACGACGTTGCGCGGGTTGGAGGTGTTGGTGCACGAGGTAATCGCCGCGATAATCACCGCGCCGTCGGGCATGGAGCCGTCGGCGGGCACTTCGTAAGGCTTGGCCAAACCTTTGGCGGCCAAGTCGGCAGTGGCGAAACGGGCGTGCGGGTTGGACGGGCCGGCCATGTTGCGGCCTACGGTGGAGAGGTCAAACTCCAATACGCGCGGGTATTCGGCGGTTTGCAGGCTGCTTGCCCACAGGCCGGCGGTTTTGGCGTAGGTTTCCACCAGCTTCACTTGCGCCTCGTCGCGGCCGGTGAGTTTCAGATAATCGATGGTTTGGCGGTCGATGTAGAACATGGCGGCGGTCGCGCCGAACTCGGGCGTCATATTGGAAATGGTGGCGCGGTCGCCGATAGACAGGCTCTCCGCCCCTTCGCCGAAGAATTCCACAAATGCACCGACCACGCGCTCTTTACGCAGAAACTCGGTCAACGCCAATACGATGTCGGTAGCGGTAATGCCGGGGCGGCGTTTACCTGTAAGCTTCACACCCACGATGTCGGGCAGACGCATCATCGAAGCGCGGCCGAGCATCACCGTTTCCGCTTCCAAGCCGCCCACGCCCACGGAAATCACGCCCAGCGCGTCCACATGCGGCGTGTGGCTGTCGGTGCCCACGCAGGTATCGGGGAAGGCCACGCCGTTTTTTACCTGCACCACGGGCGACATTTTTTCCAAGTTAATCTGGTGCATAATGCCGTTGCCCGCCGGAATCACATCCACATTTTCAAACGCGGTTTTCGTCCAATTGATAAAGTGGAAACGGTCTTCGTTGCGGCGGTCTTCGATGGCGCGGTTTTTCTCAAAGGCATCCGGATCGTCGCCGCCGCATTCCACGGCCAAAGAGTGGTCGACAATCAGCTGGGTTTGCACCACGGGATTGACCTTGCTCGGATCGCCGCCCTTCTCGGCAATCGCGTCGCGCAAACCAGCCAAGTCCACCAGCGCGGTCTGCCCCAAAATATCATGGCACACCACACGCGCGGGGAACCACGGAAAATCCAGCTCCTGCTTGTTGTCGATTAACTGGGTCAGCCAAGACTGCAAAGTCGGCAAATCAACCTTGTCGGCGCGGTTGACCAGATTTTCCGCCAAAATGCGGCTGGTATAAGGCAGCTTGTCGTAAGAGCCCGCGCGGATGTCGTCGCACGCGGCACGCGCGTCGAAGTATTCCAAATCGGTACCGGGCAGGGGTTTGCGGTATGCGGTATTTGCAGTCATGATGATTTCCTTTGGTGATGTTTTTCTTATGGTGTTTTTTTCAGACGGCTTTTTAGGGTCTGTTGATATTTCGTCCGCGAAGTAAGATTTGTGCGTAAAAGCGCGGATGCAAGGCGGGTGAGCTTGCGGACTTGCGCAGCAAGGTTGGGAACCTTGCGAGTAGTTCCAACGCAGCAGGCGCGTTTTTACACACAAATATTGCCGCGTGATGAAATGTCAACAACCTCTAAGGTTTAAGCCGTCTGAAAAAATTAGGGATACGGGTTCGGGATAAACGTTTTCGGCAATCTATGATTTTTCAGCAGCTTACCCCCCTCTCCTACAGGAGAGGGTTGGGGAGAGGGTCAAACTTTTGAGCTTGAACAGATGTCTCCAAGCCCGACGGCTTTGCCCTCTCTCTAACTCTATCCCACGGGAGAGAGGACAGTTTGCTGAATTTCAACGGTTTCTGCTTTTCTCAAGCACTTTGCTTATCTCAATCTACAGCGTTTTTTTCAAACATACGCTTCATTGCGGCAATACACTTTGGTGTAACTTTCCGCCGCCAAGTCGCGTATTTCTACGGTGATTTCGCAATACGCCGTTTGCGCAGGTAAGGCTGCGCGTAGGCTTTCGGCCACGGCTTCGGCCAATTGTTTTTTCACGTCGCCGCTGCGTCCTTCCATCAACAATAAAGCAGCGTGAATGAAATTCTGCGTTTTGCCGCCGACCAGATAATCGTCATACGCGGCGGCGCGGATTTTGATATCGGCTTCACTAAAACAGCCGCTATCCGTCAGTGCGGCATGGCAGCGGCGTATCAGCGCGGCAGTGTCCAGCGGCAGGGTTCGGTTGTATTCAATCATTAAATGGGGCATGGGTTTGCCTGATATAAAAAGTAAAAAGGTGGGTTTCAACCGCCATCCGCCGCTTGGCGGAATGTGGGCAAAACCCAGCCTGCAAGATGGATTGTTTTCAGACGGCCTCGGGTAGATCGGGTTGACAACCCAACCCGCTCAGAACATTAAAAAGGCCGTCTGAAAAATTCGCGTGTTAACGCTCGTCAATCGGTACGAATGCCAGCTCGTCCGGGCCGGTATAGTTGGCGCTCGGGCGGATGATTTTGCCGTCCTGACGCTGCTCGATAACGTGGGCGCTCCAGCCGGTGGTGCGCGAAATCACGAAGAGCGGGGTAAACATGGCGGTTGGTACGCTGAGTTTTTGATACGACACGGCGGAGAACCAGTCGAGATTCGGGAACATTTTTTTCTCGTCCCACATCAGGGTTTCCAAACGCTCGGCAATGTCAAACAGACGCATATCGCCCTTCTCTTCGGAAAGCTCGCGGGCAACTTCTTTAATCACGACGTTGCGCGGGTCGGCCACGGTGTACACCGGATGGCCGAAGCCGATAACGATTTCTTTGCGGGCGATGCGCTCGCGGATGTCCGCTTCGGCTTCGTCGGCATTGCGGTAGCGTTTTTGGATATCGTAAGCCACTTCGTTGGCACCGCCGTGTTTCGGGCCTTTGAGCGCGCCGATGGCGCCGGTGATGCAGGAGTAGATGTCCGAGCCTGTACCGGCAATCACGCGGGCGGTAAAGGTGGAGGCGTTGAATTCGTGTTCCGCATACAAAATCAAAGAGATGTGCATGGCTTTGATTTGCGATTCGGTCGGGCGGCGGCCGTGCAGCAGGTGCAGGAAGTGGCCGCCGATACTGTCTTCATCGCTGTCCAGCTCGATGACTTTGCCGTTGTGGGTGTATTGGTACCAGTAAAGCAGGATGCTGCCCAGGCAGGCAATCAGCTTGTCGGCGATGTCGCGTGCTTCGCTAACCGGCTGGCTTTCGCGCTCGGGGTGTACGCAGCCGAGCATGGATACGCCCGAACGCAATACGTCCATCGGGTGGGTGTGCGCCGGCAGGTTTTCCAAAACTTTAATCACGCGAATCGGCAGATTACGCATGGATTTCAGCTTGGCTTTATAGGCGGCCAGCTCGTGCTTGTTGGGCAGATGGCCGTGAATCAGCAGGTGCGCGACTTCCTCAAATTCGCAGTAGCGGGCGAGGTCGAGGATATCGTAGCCCCGGTAGCTCAGGTCGTTGCCGGTGCGCCCTACGGTACACAGCGCGGTATTGCCGGCAGGCACGCCGGAGAGGGCTACGGATTTTTTGGGTTTGAAAGTCGGGGTTTCGGTTGTCATGACATTTCTCCTGTATTTCAAATAAATACGCCGGCTGCGGGCAGCGCGTGCGTCCTGCTTGCTGATATTTTTACTTTTATGTTTTCAGACGGCTTTTTGAGAAAACAGGCCGTCTGAAAATGCCTGCTTTCCCGCATCGCCGCACAGCTTACCCGCACGGCGATGGATGCGGCGCGGCTTATTTTTGGAACAGCTTGTCCAGCTTCTGCTCGAAATCGTGGTAATTCAGATGCTCGTACAATTCCGCGCGGGTCTGCATGGTATCGACCACATTGGCCTGCGTGCCATCGCGCATAATCGCTTCGTACACGTTCAGCGCGGCTTGGCTGGCGGCGCGGAAGCTGGAAAGCGGATAGAGCACCAGCGATACGCCGTTATCCGCCAGCTCGCTTTGGGTGTAGAGCGGTGTGGCGCCGAATTCGGTAATATTGGCCAATACCGGTACTTTCACCGCTTCGGCAAATTTTTTGTACATACCCAAATCGGTCATCGCCTCGGGGAAAATCATGTCGGCACCGGCTTCCACGCAAGCCTGCGCGCGCTCGATGGCAGCATCCAAGCCCTCCACCGCCAGCGCGTCGGTACGCGCCATAATCACGAAGTTTTCATCCACGCGGGCATCCACGGCGGCCTTGATGCGGTCCACCATTTCGCTTTGCGGCACAATGGCTTTGTTCGGGCGATGGCCGCAGCGTTTTTGCGCCACCTGGTCCTCGATGTGTACCGCCGCCACACCCGCGCGCTCGAAGTTGCGGATGGTGCGTGCGATGTTAAACGCCCCGCCCCAGCCCACATCGATATCCACCAACAGCGGCGTATCGACATTGTCGGTAATGCGGCGGGCATCAATCAATACATCTTCCATGGTGGTGATGCCCAAGTCGGGAATGCCGCACGAGCAGGCCGCCACGCCGCCGCCGGAAAGATAGATGGCTTTAAAGCCGCTGTTGGTCGCCAGGCGCGCAAAATAAGCGTTGACGCAGCCGACAACGGCCAAAGGATTGGATTCGCGTACTGCTTCGCGGAAACGCAGGCCGGCAGATGGTCGGGTCATTATTTTTTCTCCTCTATATATGGTGAATGATGATTGATTTGTCTGTTCAAAATATAG
>NZ_BCWL01000080.1 GCF_001592185.1 Bergeriella denitrificans NBRC 102155 | reverse complement strand
ATTTTATTTACTTATCCTGAATTCATACAAATTAAAAAAAGCCGTCTGAAAAACGCTGTTTTCAGACGGCTTTTTGTAACTTTTATCTCTCAAAAGCGCATATCGCCCGATACGCAAACCGCAAACGCCATCCCGATCCGGTTTGCGCCGGCATTATTCCGCTTCTTCAATCCACGCCTGCTGCACGGCTTCGAGGATGCGTTCGCCGCAGCGGGCAGGGTCGTCGTCGAAATCGGGCAGGGCCATAATCAAATCGCGCAGATGGGTGAAGCGCACGGTTTTCGGGTCGATGCTGTCGCCGTGCAAATCGTATAATTCTTCAGCGATGCGTTGGGTGTCGGTCCATTTCATTTTGCGTTCCTTTGCGTGAGTTTTTTTCGGAGCAGGGGAAAGAGGCGGTACCACTGCCAATAAAAGCCCAGCCCGCCGATCAGGGTGGCTGCGGCCAAAATCCAGATTTCGGCTTCGGGCTTGGAGAGTGCGGGCCAGATGCCGTCGAGTTGCGCGAGCAGGAAAACAAACAGCCATGCGCCCGCTGCGCCCAGCGGAAACGATGCCGCCAGCAAGATAAAAAAATACAGCAGCATGGCTTCCCAGCGGTATAGGGGCTGCCCGTCAGACAGGGCGGCAGAAGCGGTGCAGACGGCGCAGGCGGCCATCAGCAGCAGCCATGCCGCCATGGCTTTGCGCTTGCGCCAGATAATCATCAATGCTCGCGGGCGTGGTTGATGGTGTATTTCGGGATTTCCACCACCAGGTCTTCACCGGCAACCACGGCCTGGCAGCTCAGGCGGGAATCGGCTTCCAAACCCCAGGCTTGGTCGAGCAGGTCTTCTTCCAGCTCGGTCGGCTCTTCCATGCTGTCGAAACCCTTGCGGATGATGACGTGGCAGGTGGTGCAGGCGCAGGATTTTTCGCAGGCGTGGTCGACGTCGATATCGTGATCGAGCAATACGTCCAATACGGTTTTGCCTTCCGGCGCGTTTTCAATCACCGCACCTTCGGGGCAGAGGGCGGCGTGGGGCAATACGGTAATTTTCGGCATGTGTGTTCTCTTGAAAGTTTTTAAAAATCGCTTGGTTTAATCATTTAGTTTGCCGTTTTCAGACGGCCTATCGGTGCAGGCCGTCTGAAAACGGCGGGTAATCCGTTTACGCGTATGGGTCTTTACTTCGGTATTTTGCGTACCCGACGCACACGCGCTTTTTCAGACGGCTTTTTAGATATCATCCACGCTTTGGCCTTGTAGCGCACGTTGGATATTGCGGTTCATGCGTTTGGCGGCGAAATTGTCGGTGCTGCGGCCGAGCTTGGCGACGGCAGCACGGATGTCTTCGGCGGCGCCGTTTTTCAGACGGCTTTGCAGCGCGGCAATATCGGCTTCAATGGCAGCCAGCTCGTCGGCTTCCAGCAAATCGCCGTCGAGTGTCAGCGCGGCGCTGACGGCTTCAATCAGGCTTTCGGCTTCTACGGCGGCTTCTGCGCGGGCGCGGGCGGCCATATCCTCGGCGGCATTGCTCATGCCGTCTTTCAGCATTTGCGTGATGGTGTCGTCGTCGAGACCGTAAGACGGTTTCACTTCGATTTGCGCCTGTACGCCGGTGCTTTGCTCTTGCGCGGAAACGGACAGCAGGCCGTCGGCATCCACTTGGAAGGTGACGCGGATACGCGCCGCGCCGGCTGCCATCGGCGGAATGCCGCGCAGGGTGAATTTGGCCAGGCTGCGGCAGTCGGATACCAGCTCGCGCTCGCCTTGCACCACATGAATCGTCATCGCGGTTTGGCCGTCTTTAAAGGTGGTAAATTCCTGCGCGCGCGCGGTCGGCAGCGTGGAATTGCGCGGAATGACTTTTTCCGCCAAGCCGCCGTAGGTTTCCAAGCCGAGCGAGAGTGGGGTTACGTCCAGCAGCAGCCATTCGCCGTCGGGCTTGTTGCCGGCCAGCACATCGGCCTGCATTGCCGCGCCGAGCGCAACTACTTCGTCGGGATTGAGATTATTAAGCGGCGTTTGGCCGAAAAACGTACCGACAGCCTGCTGAACGTGCAGCATACGTGTCGAGCCACCGACCATAATCACGCCGCTGACATCAGCTTTACCGATGCCGGCATCTTTCAGCGCCTGCTTCACCGGCTCCATGGTTTTCAATACCAGATGCTGGGTCAGATTGTGAAAGGCTTGGCGCGTAATCACGGTATGGATTGTGCGGCCGTCTGAAAGTGTGGCGCTGACGGCGGCTTCGGTTTCGGTCGTCAGCGTTTCTTTGGCAGCGCGGGTCAGCGAGAGCAGCAGCTGGCTGTCTTGCTCGCCCAGCTGCGACAAGCTGTTTTCTTCCAGCAGGTGGCAGAAAAGCCGGTGGTCGAAATCGTCGCCGCCGAGCGCGCTGTTGCCGCCCGTGGCTTTCACTTCAAACAGGCCTTTGGAAAGCTGCAAAACCGATACGTCAAATGTACCGCCGCCCAAGTCGTACACCACAAACGTGCCTTCCGATGCGTTGTCCAAGCCGTAGGCAATCGCGGCGGCGGTCGGCTCGTTGAGCAGGCGCAATACGTTCAAACCGGCCAGGCGTGCGGCATCTTTGGTGGCCTGCCGCTGCGCGTCGTCGAAATACGCGGGTACGGTAATCACCGCGCCCACCAAATCGCCGCCCAGGCTGGCTTCGGCGCGGGTTTTCAGGGTTTTCAGGATTTCGGCGGATACCTCAATCGGCGTTTTCGCGCCCTGGCGGGTGTTCAACTCAATCACGCGCTCGTTTTGGCCGAAGCGGTAGGGCAGATAATGGTGTTCCTGCTGCAAATCGGCCAGCGTGCGCCCGATGAGACGCTTGGCGGAGCTGACGGTATTGGCCGGGTCGGTTTTCTGCGCGCTCAAAGCCTGCGCGCCGACTTGGATTTCCCCGTCGCTGCCGTAGCGTACCACGGAGGGCAGGGTAACGCGCCCGCCCTCGTCGGGCAGGCAGACGGCGCTGCCGCTTCTGACGGCGGCCACCAGGCTGTTGGTCGTACCCAAATCGATGCCGACGGCAAGGCGGTGCTGATGCGGCGCGGCAGACATGCCGGGCTCGGCGATTTGCAAAAGTGCCATGATAATCTGTGCCTTTTGGTGTGTTTGTCCAATCAGGCGGTATTCTAGCAGAATTCGGCGGGGTAGTTGAGTAGTTTGGTAGGAAATGATAGCCAACATCAATCGCCGCCGGGGCCGTCTGAAAACAGTATTTTCAGACGGCATTCGGTTATAATGGCGGCTGTTTGAATGATTTATAGCGATATAAATATTTTCAGTAACGTTTAGAAAAGCCGGCTTGTTTCGTCAGATTGAGATAGGCAGCAAGGTTGTATCAATCCGAACCGGGGCGGCTATATATGGATATGGAAAGAGAGTGGTTATGGCGATCAATACAGTCGCAATCATCGGCGCGATGGCGCAGGAAATCGAATTGTTAAAAGCGGCGATGGCCGATGTGCGCCCGGTGTCGTCCGGCAAGCTGACTGCCTACGAAGGCACGCTGGCGGGCAAACGCGCGGTATTGGTATTGAGCGGCATCGGCAAAGTCAACGCTACCATCGCCACCACCTGGGTCATCCGCGAATTTTCGCCCGACGCGGTCATCAATACCGGCAGCGCGGGCGGTTTGGGCAAGGGTTTGAAAGTCGGCGATGTGGTCATCGGCAGCCGCGCGGCGCATCATGATGTGGACGTCACCGCATTCGGCTATGTACGCGGTCAGGTGCCGCAGCTTCCGGCGGTATTCGAAGCCGACAGCCGTCTGGCGCAGGCAGCCAAACGCGCGGCGCGTGCTTTTGAGGGCGCGGCGGTTACGGAAGGTTTGGTACTCAGCGGCGACCAGTTTGTACACAGCAGCGCCGCCGTGGCAGACATCCGCACGCATTTCCCGGATGTGCAGGCGGTGGAAATGGAAGCGGCTGCCATCGCACAAACCTGCTACCAGTTGGATGTGCCGTTTGTGATTATCCGCGCGGTATCCGATTCCGCCGATGAAAAAGCCGATATCAGTTTCGATGAATTTTTAAAAACCGCCGCCACCAGCTCCGCTAAGATGGTGATGGATTTGGTGGCGCAGCTCTAAGCCTACAATCCGATAGGCAAGATACGGTTTTTCCGCTAGAATGCCGAGCCATATAGCTTATGCGTGAAACACAGGAATGGCGTTTCAATCAGCCCAATCCGTTTCATGCTGCTGCCGACAAGCCGTCTGAAACTTGATACCGACCCGCCGCGCGGCAGGGCGTTTCAGACGGCCTTTCGCCATTTGACGAATCATTTTGTTACCGATACATGAAAAACATCCGAAATTTCTCCATCATCGCCCACATCGACCACGGCAAATCCACGCTGGCCGACCGCTTCATCCAATATTGCGGCGGCTTGGAAATGCGCGAAATGAGCACGCAGGTGCTCGATTCGATGGACATCGAAAAAGAGCGCGGCATTACCATTAAAGCGCAAACCGCCGCCCTGAATTACAAAGCGCGTAACGGCGAAACCTACCTGCTCAACCTCATCGATACCCCCGGGCACGTTGACTTCTCTTACGAAGTATCGCGCAGCCTGTCGGCCTGCGAAGGCGCATTGCTGGTTGTGGACGCTTCGCAAGGCGTGGAGGCGCAAACCGTGGCCAACTGCTACACGGCGATTGATTTGGGTGTGGAAGTGGTGCCGGTGTTGAACAAAATCGATCTGCCCGCCGCCGACCCCGACCGCGTGGCGCAGGAAATCGAAGACATCATCGGCATTGACGCGGTCGGCGCGGTCACGTGTTCCGCCAAGTCGGGCATGGGCGTGGAAGACGTATTGGAAGAAATCGTCGCCAAAGTGCCCGCGCCCGAAGGCGATGAAAACGCGCCCTTACAGGCGGTGATTATCGATTCGTGGTTTGACAACTACGTCGGTGTGGTGATGCTGATTCGTGTGAAAAACGGCACGATTAAGCTGAAAGACAAAGTGCGCTTTATGTCCACCAAAGCGGAGACGCAGGTGGAGCAGCTGGGTGTATTTACTCCGAAATCCGTGCAGAAACAGCAGCTTTCGGCAGGCGAAGTAGGCTTTCTGATTACCGGCGTGAAAGAGTTGGGACAAGCCAAAGTCGGCGATACCGTTACTTTGGCCGCCAATCCGGCCGACGCGCCGCTGGCGGGCTTTAAAGAAGTGCAATCGCAAGTATTCGCCGGACTTTATCCGGTGGAAAGCCACGACTACGAAAACCTGCGCGATGCCTTGGAAAAGCTGCAACTCAACGATGCGGCCTTGAAATTCGAGCCGGAAGTATCGCAGGCATTGGGCTTCGGCTTCCGCTGCGGCTTCTTGGGCTTGCTGCATTTGGAGATTGTTCAGGAGCGGCTCGAACGCGAATTCGATATGGATCTGATTACCACCGCACCGACGGTGGTGTATGAAGTGGTATTGAAATCGGGCGAAAAAATCGAAGTGGAAAACCCGTCCAAATTGCCCGACATCGGCAGTATCGAAACCATTCTCGAGCCGATTATTACCGCGACCATCCTTGTGCCGCAGGATTATGTCGGCAACGTTATGACCCTGTGCAACCAAAAACGCGGCGTGCAGCGCAATATGCAATACATGGGCCGCCAAGTGATGCTGACCTACGATTTGCCGATGAACGAAGTGGTGATGGATTTCTTCGACAAGCTCAAATCCACCTCGCGCGGCTATGCTTCTTTAGACTACGAGTTTAAAGAATTCCAGCCGTCTGACTTGGTGAAACTCGATATCATGGTGAACGGCGAAAAAGTCGATGCACTGAGCCTGATTGTCCACCGCCAAACCTCCGTACACCGCGGCCGCGAGCTCGCCAGCAAAATGCGTGAACTGATTCCGCGCCAAATGTTCGACATCGCCGTGCAGGCCGCTATCGGCAGCCAGATTATCGCCCGCGAAAACGTCAAAGCCCTGCGTAAAAACGTCTTGGCAAAATGTTACGGCGGCGACATCACGCGTAAGAAAAAACTCTTGGAAAAACAAAAAGCCGGTAAACGCCGTATGAAACAAGTGGGCAATGTGGAAATCCCGCAAAGCGCGTTCTTGGCGATTTTGGAAGTCGGGGATAAGTAATCTTTGAGGCACAGGCCGTCTGAAAATCATGATTTTCAGACGGCTTTTTACCGCCATAAACCCAATATCCATATCCGATAATACACCCAAAGGATTGCATACCCCGCAGGCACAAGATGATGGATGCCGTCGGTGTTTGCCGCTATAATTACCTGTTAGGCGGTCGGCCTGGGGCAGGCCGTCTGAACATCCATCCACTCCGCCGCACAGTCTGAAACCCTAACCATGCACATTCGCTCCCGCGCGTGTCAGTGTGCATCATTAGCGTTTTAGCGGTGCGGCAAAACCGAAAGGAACATTCATGTTTGACAAACACGTCAAAACCTTCCAATACGGCAACCAAACCGTTACTCTGGAAACCGGCGAAATCGCCCGCCAGGCCGCTGCCGCTGTAAAAGTATCCATGGGCGAGACCGTGGTGCTGGTCGCCGTTACCACCAATAAAGAAGTCAAAGAAGGGCAAGACTTCTTCCCGCTGACCGTAGATTATCTGGAGCGTACCTACGCTGCGGGTAAAATTCCCGGCGGCTTCTTCAAACGCGAAGGCAAGCAGAGCGAAAAAGAAATCCTGACCAGCCGCCTGATCGACCGTCCGATTCGCCCGCTGTTTCCGGAAGGCTTCTATCACGACATCCAAATCGTCGCCATGGTGGTATCCGTCGATCCCGAAATCGATTCCGACATTCCTGCCATGCTGGGCGCGTCTGCCGCGCTGGTATTGAGCGGCGTGCCGTTTGCCGGTCCGATTGGTGCCGCACGCGTGGGTTATGTGGACGGCGGATACGTTTTGAACCCGACTAAAGCGCAATTGGCCGAATCACGCTTGGATTTGGTGGTGGCCGGTACGGCCAAAGCCGTGCTGATGGTAGAGTCGGAAGCCGACATTCTGCCGGAAGACGTTATGTTGGGCGCGGTGGTGTACGGCCATGACCAAATGCAGGCCGCCATCAATGCCATCAACGAATTTGCCGATGAAGTGAATCCCGAAGTATGGGATTGGAAAGCACCGGAAACCAATGAAGAATTGGTGGCCAAAGTGCGCGAAATCGCCGGAGCGAAGATTGCCGAAGCATTCAAAATCCGCCAAAAACAAGCGCGTACCGCCAAATTGGACGAAGCTTGGGCGGCTGTAAAAGAAGCCTTGATTACCGAGGAAACCGAAACACTGGCGGCCAACGAAATCAAAGGCATTTTCAAACATCTGGAAGCCGATGTCGTCCGCAGCCAAATTTTGGACGGCCAGCCGCGTATCGACGGCCGCGACACCCGCACCGTGCGCCCGCTGAACATCCAAACCGGCGTCTTGCCGCGTACCCACGGTTCCGCCCTGTTTACCCGCGGCGAAACCCAAGCCTTGGCCGTGGCCACTTTGGGTACCTCCCGCGACGAGCAGATTATCGACGCATTGAGCGGCGAATACACCGACCGCTTCATGCTGCATTACAACTTCCCGCCGTATTCTACCGGCGAATGTGGCCGTATGGGTGCGCCGAAACGCCGCGAAATCGGTCACGGCCGTTTGGCCAAACGCGCATTGCTGGCCGTATTGCCGTCTCCGGAAGACTTCAGCTACACCATGCGCGTGGTTTCCGAAATCACCGAGTCCAACGGCTCTTCTTCAATGGCTTCCGTTTGCGGCGGCTGCTTGAGCCTGCTGTCGGCCGGTGTGCCGTTGAAAGCACACGTTGCCGGTATCGCCATGGGCTTGATTTTGGACAACAACAAATTCGCCGTGTTGACCGATATCTTGGGCGACGAAGACCACTTGGGCGATATGGACTTTAAAGTAGCCGGTACCACCGAAGGCGTAACCGCGCTGCAAATGGACATCAAAATCCAAGGCATTACCAAAGACATCATGCAAATCGCATTGGCGCAGGCCAAAGAAGCCCGCCTGCACATCTTGGCACAAATGCAGGAAGCGGTATCCGGCCCGCAAGAGCTGTCCGCACACGCGCCGCGCCTGTTTACCATGAAAATCAACCAAGACAAAATCCGCGACGTCATCGGTAAAGGCGGCGAAACCATCCGCGCCATTACCGCCGAAACCGGTACCGAAATCAACATCGCCGAAGACGGCACCATCACCATCGCTGCGACTACCCAAGAAGCGGGCGATGCCGCCAAAGCGCGTATCGAGCAGATTACCGCCGAAGTGGAAGTGGGCAAAGTATATGAAGGCACGGTACTCAAATTGCTGGACAACAACGTCGGCGCGATTGTATCCGTTATGCCGGGCAAAGACGGATTGGTGCACATCAGCCAAATCGCCCACGAGCGCGTGAAAAACGTCAGCGACTACCTGCAAGTCGGCCAAACCGTCAAAGTGAAAGCTTTGGAAGTGGACGACCGCGGCCGCGTGCGCCTGTCCATCAAAGCCTTGCTGGAAGCACCTGCCGCCGAATAAATAGCGCCTAAAGGCCGTCTGAAAATACCCGGAATAGGGTAGATCAGAACAGAAAAAGCCGAACCCTTTGTAATAAAGGGTTCGGCTTTTTATTTTTTATTGGGTAGTTTTACTGCTTCGGCAAGTATTATAGTCAATTCAAAACAAAATGATACATTCAGTAGGTTGGCTCTCCGAGCCAACAAAACTAGTTAATAAAAGCGCCAGCTCGGGGAGCCGA